>CACXHH010000095.1 GCA_902767455.1 uncultured Eubacteriales bacterium | reverse complement strand
GGAAAACGTTGAAGGCGTAATCGCTTATGCCGACCGTGGTGTTCTTGAGTTCGACGTTCACGGGGTTTTCCGAAGGCATAAACCCTACTACCCAGTTACCCGCGTAGATAGGTTTACCCGCCGCTACTTCCGTTTTATCCGTATAGTTGTCGGCGTTGAAGAAGCCCGTGCCGTAGAAGGCGTCCTGACCGATACGCGTGACGGTAGAAGGTATGGTCGCGCTCGCGTCAACGGCGTTCGGGCGAAGAACCGAACAGTTAAAAAACGCGTAATTATCTATCGTTTTAAGCCCTTTTCCAAGTTTCAGCGTCGAAAGCTGATAGCAGTTTGCAAAAGCAAATTCGCCTATCTCTTCAAGTCCGTTTTCGGGCGTGTTGACATTCCAGAGAAGAATGCAACCGGCAAACGAGTATTTGCCTACGTACTTTATGCTCTTGTTAAGAAAAACTCTTTGAAGCGAATACATCAAGGCAAGCGCCCTGTCGGCAATGCCCACGGTACCTTCCTTAAAGGTATCGTACGTTATATCGGTAAGACCTTGGCTTACAACCGTGGTGCCGGCTTCGTCGAAAACTCTCGGCGCCGCCAGCGACGAAATGCAGTTTATGACCCATTTATCGGCGTATATAAAACCGCCCGTTTGGTTGTCTTCCGTGTCTTGGTCGACGTAAAGTTTAGTGCCCGAAAAAGCGTACTGACCGACCTTTCTTACCGTGTCGGGAATAGTTATATCGGCGAATTTTTCAGCGCCTATAAAGGCTCGCGTTTCAATCGTTTTAAGACCTTGCGGAAGATCGGCTCTTTCCAGATTTACGCATCTTTCAAAGCAGCTCTCGCCTATCGTTTCAAGCTTGTTTTCTTCGGAAAATACGAGATTTATAAGGTTTGGATCGTCGCTGAAAGCGTAAGAATCGAGAGTTACGACGCCCGAGCCGAAATTTACCGTTTTAAGTTCGGTACATCTGCTGAAAGCGTGGTCGCCTACGAAAGTCACGCTGTCGGGAATAGTGAGCGTTTCAAACGCCGAACACGCTTCAAAAGCCGATTCGGCTATCGAGTTCACGGCGTTGCCGAAGGTTATCGAAGTAAGTCCCCTGCAATAAGCGAAGGTCGATTTTCTTATTTCGGTAAGGGTGTTCGGCAAAGCTATCGTTTTCAGTTTGGCGCAGCCCTGAAACGCCGTCGGACCGAGATACGTAACGCCTTCGGAAGGTATTTCGATGTGTTCGAGATTAGTGCAGTTCATAAACGCGCCGTCGCCGATATACGTTACGTATTTGCCGACGGTCACGCCCGTTATTTTGGTACAACCCCTGAAAGCCTTATCGGCTATCTTCGTGACGGGCTTGCCGTGATGTTCGTCTTTGAGCATTATCTCGCCCGAAGCCGAGCCGAAACGGGTTATCTGATACTCCCTGTTTGCGTTGATAAGCTCGTAAATACAGCCGTTTTCGTATTCCTTCGTGAATTTTATTACCTTCGACCAGTCAGACTCGTTAAGGCTGTTGTCGCGCGGAAGAGCTTTTACGGAAAGTTCGTATTCGCCTTCTTCGAGAGAAGCGAGCGGATAGCGCGTATCCCTTACGTTGAAATCTTCGCTCTTTCCGTCGGCAAGGGAGCGGATACGTACGACGTAAGTGCTCGCCGTATCGACCTTCTTCCACGAGAGAACGTTCTGGTCGCTTACTTTTAGCTGTATGGGTGCGGTGATCGGTTGTCCGCAAGCGGACAGCGCAAGCGCTACGCACGTCAAAGCCGCCGCAATCAGAACGGAAAATATTATTTTTTTCATAACGCTCCTTGTGTGGGAAAGCCGTTTAACGCGCGCATTTCCCGTCTTAACGCGTAAATATCGTTCGGTTACGCGTTTCCGTTCAAGCGCAAGGCTTAACGGCTTGAGTTAAAAAATTTCGGGGCGGAAAATCCAGACGGAATTTTCCGCCCGTTAAAGAACCTGCTTTGATCAGTCGGTATAAGCTTTACCGAAAATTATTTTTTAGGCGTGTTTTCTTCGCGTTTTTTAAACCACTCGTGCGGCCATTTGAACTTGAATTTACGAACGATTATATCGAGCAGGAACGCGACGATCGCTATTATCATAAACAGATAACGCGGATCGAAGCCCGAGTTCACTTTGAGCACGAAATCGTTGAATATCTCGTTCGGAACGTACGGATCGGCAATTATAGTACCGCCCGAAGTTTTCGCCATCTTTTCGATATTCGTCTTTCCTTCGATCTTGTTTTCGTCGAAGAAAACGTCGTATTCGTCCGAGTACGCGAACGATTTATAAAATTCGTAGTAAGCAAGCCTTTCGCCGTCGGCGTTCACTCTTTCGAGAGAAATGACGTAAACGCCCGCTTCTTTGATAACGAATTTACAGTTAGAGTAATTGTTTTCGGCGGTAAAGTATTCTCTTACGAATACGGCTTCGGTCTGCGCGGCTTTAGTCGATTGCGATAAGTCGCCCGTTGCCGAAAGAGAAACTTCAAACCCGTCGTCGTCGGCTCTTCTGACCTTACCGATTATCTTCTCGCCTTCGCCGAGTTGGTCGAATACGTCAAGCGTGTTGGTAAAGTTCTTCTCTTCGTATCTGACGTTGAGTTCGACGGGCCTTATCGACGATACGGGCATCAGCGCTTCGCAGACGTTGCGGATGAACGTTGCGCCGACATTGCTTTCCATAAACTGCGCGCTCCATACCTTGTTGAGATCGCACATAAAGCTTCCGACCATGCCGTTGCCGTACTTCCACTGCGCGTAGAGCGGAACGTTGAAGTTGCCCGTTAAGATAAGCTCCGCGTCGGGGCGGACTTTGACGCCGTAAAACCCGTCGAGAGTCGTATTGAGCTTAGTCGAATTGTTTTCATCTCTTTCAAGGTCGACGACCAAAGGAGAAGTAAGCCTTGAAACTATCGGCTGATAAGTTTCGTAATTGACTTCTTCGAGCTCGCTTTGGTTAAGGTCGTCTTTCATGACGTCGCCTATGACCGACGTATTGTTGTTGGGAACGTAATAGACTTTACCGTGATTTACGCCGTTGTCGTCCGTACATTGAGCGACAAGACTTTCCATACGCACGCCGGTATTCGTGCCTTCGTTTACGCCGAGCGCCACTACGGACATGGTGATACCGTATTGATAATAAAGGTTACGCGTAACGCTTTCGTAAGTTTCGGCAGGTTCGCCCGGCTCACCGTCGGTAACGATAATAATATGGCGTTTTTCGACTTGCGTGAGCGACCTTAAATGCGATCCGGCTTCTTCGATCGCGCCCGAGAATACCGTACCGCCGCCGTAAGCCTTATCGGGAATACTGTAAATAGCTTCCCTGATGGTAGCTTCTCTCGTTCTCGAAGTCATCGGCAAAATGTTTTCGAAAGTTATGCCGTTTGACGACATCAACGTCATTATACCGATATAATCCCTTTCGGAAAGAGCTCTTAAACACGTGTTCGCGCCCTCTTTTGCCCAGTGAAGTCTGGAATAGCCTTCGTCGACCTTTATATCCATAGAGCCGGAAATATCGATTATGACGACTACGCCGAGCGGCGGAGTGTAGTTTATCGCCTGAACGGGGAGCATGGACTGATAGAGCGTATTGTTCATATCGTCGCGGTTGTAAGCGTGAGCCGTTGCGGGATCGTCCGCTTCGCTGCCGCCGACGGTCAGAAGCCCGCCGCCGTACACTTCGACGTATTCGCCGAGCATCTTAACGAAATTCTCCGCGACGTTGAAGTTTACGGAGCTGTCGAGATCCTTGTTCGCGACGTTGTTTAAAATTATCTCGTCGTATTCTCTCAATTCGTCGACCGACGAAGGAACGTTGCCCGTATAGAGATTTTCTACGGTGACGTCGTAAAGATCGTTTTCGATAAGAAGGTCTTTAAGGTTGTCCGATTGATTGCTTACGCCTTCTAAAACGAGTATCTTGTTGAAGTTTAAAATGTTGAAATACGAAGTGTATTCGTTGTTTTGGTCGAGTTTGTCCGTACCCGAACCCGGTTGTACGGTAACTACGACGCTGTGAACACCTTCGGTCGTGAACTTGTAATCGTCAAAAGTGACTTCGTTGGCGCCCGCGTAAACGCCCACGCCCGACTTCATCGCAACCGTTTCGCCGTTGTCTTTGACGATAACCGTACAGTCGACGTTGTCGGAATTGCTTTGCAGAACGACTTTTACCGTGCATGCCTCGTCCTTTTTGACGTGATAGTCCGGGAATATGACATCGGTGACCTGTATTTCTTTTTCGTTGAAATACGTTTCGATATTGACGTAGTCTATCTTCGTGTTTTGTTTGAGCGTCATCGTAATAGCGTCGATGACGTCGCCGTCAGTCTCCTTGCCGTCGGAAGCCACGATTATTTTAGCGGTATCGGGGTTGGTAAAGAGCGTTCTCGCGTAGTTTATCGCCGCGGCGATATCCGTTCCGCTCTTATCGGGGAGCGGCGCTTCGGTGTAGGCTTTGAAAGCGTCTTTCGCGTTCTTGGTGAAGGGAACGGCGTAAACCTGATCGAAGCCGAAAGTGACCACGCCTACCGACATACCGTTCTTTTCGCACATTTCGAGCGCGCTTCTGACGAATTCGTCACGCACTTCGCGCGATGGCGTTTCGCTTACCGCGTTATAGTTGAACGTTTCTTCCGTGTCGGACATATCGACGAGAAGTATCATCTGGTTACCGTCTTTGGGGATATCGTAAGTAAAGTTGAGTCCGCTCAAAGTGAGTATGGACAAAACGAGAACGACGATATGCAAAACGAGCGACGTTACGCGGTTTCTCGACCTTCTGTATTTTTTGTTGAGCCTGAGATACGGGATAAACGCGGCGATAATCGCAGGGATTAGAACAAGCAACAGCCAGGGATGTGTAAAATTTACAACAAAATTCGTCATCGTTACACCCCCTTACATATTGTCGTGCGCCTGAAGTATCCACTCTACGAACAGAAGGACGACGAGCGCGGCGGCAAAATAGAGCAGCAGATCCTTAAAGAAGTCTTCGTTGACGACCGTCTTATAAGGATTGACGAGAGTGTTGCCTACGGCAAAGACGTTGCTTTCTTCTATCGGCATCTTGACGTAGATCATTTCTTCATGGATATTATAAGGATCGAAATACGTTTGCTGCGAAAGCACGTACGATCCGGGAACGGAAAAACTCGTGGTGGCGGGGAAGGAATCGAAAGAAGCGATCTCTTCGTCCATACCGTTACGGACGGAAAGCGTTTCGCCCCTTGATCTAAGCGTTACCGTCTCTCCTATCGCGAACGAGTTTTTTTCTGTGGTTTTCGGGATAAAGAAGTCGAACATATCCTGGAAGAACAGCGGGAAAAACGTTTGCATCGATATATTCGAGTAGTGGATATTGAAAGACATGACTACGACTTTCACCGAGCCTTCGTCTTTGATCATGAGAACGGGTCTGCCGTCCATTTCGAGCAGAACTTTAAAGCCCGTCTGCGTCACCTTGCCCGTTTGTTCGTCGACGTGTTCGGTGTACGTATCGTAAACACCGAGCCGCTGAAATCTCGAAATGGTTATTTCGTCGGCGATAAGATGCCTGCTTATATAGTGCGTATCGACGGTGACGGGTGACATATTGACGTTCTCGAACTGTTGTGTTCCGATAACGGTAAAGCCTAAATTTCTCGGCGCGACGTCGGGGTCGAACAGAAAGACTACGCCGTCGCTCGGGATCTCTTCGGGCATTACGTGCTCGAAAATATAGAAGTAATTGCCGCCGTCGTAGCGGTCGAAGGGGTGGTATTCTTCTCTGTGAGTGGAAGGGAAGAAGTCCCACTTGCCGTTTTTTTCGTAATAACTTCTGAACGTATCGAGCAAAACGGAAAAGAAGGTGTTCGGCTCGGAACTGTAATACTCGACGTTGAGCGTTTCGGGAGTGCCGCCGTAGATAGAATAGTTATCGTCGAAGGCAAGGCAATCGTCAACGAGCAAGCTCAAAGAAACGTTATCGAACGAGTACACGCTGCCGATATCGGAAACGGTCGTCAAAGCGTCTTTCGCGTAGTAATCTTTAAGCGAAGAATGGTCGCGTTCGGAAAGAAGAACTACGCGCATCACCGTATCGTTGATACAGTCTACCGAAACGACGGTTGAAAAGTTCGACGAAACGTTTCCGTTCACGCCGTTGACGTTTATCGAAAGCTCTATATCCTGACTTCTGTTGTATACCGCTATCTCGACGATAAAAAGGTAATAACCGTCCGATTTTTCGGCTGTCGCGGAAAGGATAGCCGCGTTCCATTCGTTGGGATCGGTCACGTCGACGACGTTTATCCCCTGCGCCTTAGACGGATATTGCGTATCCGTATAAACGTATATTTCGGTTTTCGGGTTGTTGGCGAAAATGCCGGCGCACGCTTCGACCGATTTCTCGATATCCGAAGTTCCGAACGAACATTGATCGTTTAAGATAAGAGAATCTATTTCGGCGTCGAAAGCGTCCCTGTCGAGCCGTTTCGCGCTCGCGATTACGGGCGTGGGTTCAGCCGAATCGTCGGCAAGGAAAACGGTGACGGTGCCGTCTTTCGCGAAGGTTGTTTCGGCTACGTCCTTAGCTTTTTCGACGGCGCGTTCAAAACGCGTTTTCCCGTCGTACGTCGTGCGCATGCTTGCGGAAGAATCGATGACGATAACGACCTCCGGCTCTTCCACCTGCGCGCGAAGGATCTGCGAAGGCGTGGTTAGTATCGCCGTCGCCATAAGCAGGATGAGAATTTGAGCTATTATCAGCAAAATATTTCTCAACTTGCTTGTCGGTATTCTTTTTTTCTTGTATTTAAGGCTTAATTTCCAAACGTACGTCGTAGAAACGAATTTCTGCTGATAATTCGGTCTGATAATGTAGATGATTATCAGCGCGATTATCGACGAAAGAGCTATTAAGCCGAGCGGCGTTAATAAACTCATTCCATTATACCTGCCTTAATAAGTTGCCCGAACAGTACCTTCTCAATGGGTTGATCGGTGCGCGCGCTCAAAAATTGAACGCCGCGTTTGTTGCAGAAGCTCTTCATATCGAGCGTATGATCTCTCAAAGCTTCTTCGTAGGCTTTTTGCATGGCGCGCGTAATGCGGAGTTTCATATTTTTAGGATCGGCCGAATCGACGGCTTCCGAGTCTATAAGGCTGACTCTGCCGTCGTACGTCGGATCGAGCTCTTCGGGCGTTACGACCTGAACGAGCAATACCTGACGTTTCATATACAGAAGATAATCGACGGCGGCTTTCCAGTCGTATTCGGTGAAGAAATCGGAAATAATAACGGACAGCCCGTTGCCTCTCGACATATCGCGGTCGGTGGTGATACACGTTTTGATATCGGTATCTTCGCCGTCGAAATCGAGAGCTTCAAGCCCGGAAATGGCGCTGAAAAACGCCGTTTTGCCGATAATGGTGCCAAACGGGTTTTCGGTTTTATTGCCCGACATGAAGTTGAACGTGACTTTATCCATATTGTGGACGGCAAGATAGCCTATCGCGGCGGCGGAAGCCACTGCGTAGGCTTGCTTTTGCGGATTATCCCTTCCCATGGAAGCCGAACAGTCGATAAATATCTGTACCTTCATCTGCCGTTCGTCGGTAAAGAGCTTTAAAAAATACTTTTCAAAACGGCTGAAAAGGTTCCAGTCTATTCTCCTGATATCGTCGCCGAGCTGGTATTCGCGGTAATCGGAAAACTCCACCGTCTGACCGTGGGTCTTGACGAGATGTCGCCCGCCGAAGTAGCCGAGAAGCTCGGATTTTAAGTTAAACGACAGAGATTCAAGCCGTGAGAAGAACTTGTCGTTTAAGTATGAAACTTTCATTATACGTCTCCGAAATATAATTTACGGACGTCGCGTTATTACGCAACGGAATTACAAACTGCGTTTAGTCTTTCGCCATTATTTGGCTTTGTATTTTTTGGAAACTTCTTCAACGACGAGTTTGATAACGTCGTCGGCGGAAAGACCTTCGGCGATAGCCTCGAAGTTGAGCTTGATACGATGTCTTAAAACGGGATAGGCAAGTTCGTTGATATCGGAATACGCAACGTTGAATCTGCCCTTAATGAGCGCCTTGACTTTTGCGGCGGAGATAAGCGCCTGACCGGCACGGGGAGAAGCGCCTACTCTTATGTACTGTTTAGCCGCGGCGGTGGCGACTTCGCCCGTCGGGTGAGTTGCGCTCGTTAAGATCATAGTGTAGCGAAGAACGTCTTCGGCAACGGGGATCTGGTTGGCGGTGGCGCGCATCTGAAGGAGCTGTTCGCCCGTACAAGCGCAATCGGCAACTTCAGCCATGGTCTTTTGCGTCATGGAAACTATTTCCATCAATTCGTCGACGGAAGGATCGGGAACGATGAGCTTGAACATAAAACGGTCCATCTGCGCTTCGGGAAGCGGATAAGTACCGTCCTGCTCGATCGGGTTCTGCGTTGCGAGAACGAAGAAGGGCTCTTCGAGCTTGCGTGACGTGCCCATTACGGTTACGGTGTGCTCCTGCATCGCTTCGAGAAGCGCCGATTGCGTTTTAGGCGTGGCACGGTTGATTTCGTCGGCAAGAATAATATTGCTGAAAATAGGGCCGGGCTGGAACTGGAAAGTCGAGTTGCCGTCTTCGCCCTTGACGATTATGTTGGTACCCGTAACGTCGGCAGGCATAAGGTCGGGGGTAAACTGGATACGTTTGAAGGGAAGGTCGAAAACTCTTCCGAGAGAACGGACAAGACGCGTTTTACCTACGCCCGGAACGCCTTCGAGAAGAACGTTACCGCCGGCTATCATAGCGACGATAGTGCCTTCGACTACTTCTTTCTGACCGATAACGTCTCTTCCGACTTGCGTAAAGATGTCGTTACACTGTCTGCTGAACTGTTCAATGTCTTTTTCTGTTGCCATAATTTCACTCACTTAAAATATTTTTTGTTTATTTACTCAATAACCGCAAAGCGATAATATCTCGCCTTGCGGAGATCGATTTTTTCATTTTCCGCGTTTTAACGGAAAGGCAGCAAGTTAAATACGCTTTATAGAGCTTATCAGTTGCCGCCGAGCCCTTTAAGGTAACCGTTTATAAGGTCGGGATCGCCGTCCGAATAATCGCCGTCGCCGTTATTGAGATCTTCTGTAGCCTTGTTTACCGCGTCGCCGTAACGGTCGCCGTAATAAGTCTGCCCGTCGATTATCTGGTTCTTGGCTTCCGATCTTCCGCCGCTTGCGCCGGGGTTCTGAGTAGGATCGCCTCTGCCGTCGCCATCACCGTCTTCACCGTCCTGCGGGGGAGTGGGAACGCCGTCCCCGCCCGATTCGCCGGGCTGACCTTCTCCTTCGGACGGGCTTGGAGAAGCGCCGTCGTCTTCGGCGGGAGCGTTGGGATCGGTGGAAGGATCTGCGTCGGGATCGCCGTCAAGGCTTTCTTCGACTTCCATAAAGATAGCGTATACTTCGATATCTTCGTCTATATCGCGATCGGTACGGCTCGGGGTGGTGAGCCCGTCAGACCAACCTGCGAACACCCAGCCCGTTTCGGCGTAAGCGGTAACTTCCTGCGCGTCGTCGCCTTTTAAAAGCTCCTGAAACACGTCGCCCGTGATATAGCCTTCGCCTTCGACTTCGTAAGTTGCGGTAACGTACTTTTCGTTGTAAGGGGTAGTCGCGTCGATTATCAACTGCGCGACGGGGGTTTTTATAGTCATTGAAGATACGGTGGCGCCCGCGGCGAGTACGCCCGAAACGGCTACCGCAACTATGAGCGGAACGGAAACGGCTATCGATAAAACCGCCGCGCTTAACGAGTTGATAACGCTTAGCGCGTCCTCACGCTGACGTTTAGCCATATACGAATCGTCATCTTTTAATTCGTTCATAGTGATAACACGCTCTTCGAGCCCTGTAAGGTCAAGACGGCGCGCGACCGTTTTTTCGTCAGGTCTTAATTTGAAGAAGTAAACGGGAAGCGCAACTAAAGCGGTGACCGCCGCAAGAATAATAAAGTCTACGTATAAAAGCTTGAAACCGAAAAAAGTATCTACCACGGCAAAAACGAACGCCGCGGCAAAGCCCGCTACAAGCCCGATAAGCGCAGATTTGAGCGCCGCTTCGAACTGAAGCCGTTTCATGTGCTTGCTGAATAACTTCTTAATATCCATAACTATCTCCTTTAAGTTTTTATATTCACGAAGAGCTTTTTTCGTTAAAAAAGCCCCGAACGCTCTGTAAAATTTCTAAAAGAGCATAATACCCTATTAAAAATTTATTATTATTTTATCAAAATAATAAATGTCTGTCAATCAAAATACAAGTGTATACTCGAAAAAAACACACGCGAACACGGTTTTTTTATAAAAAGTCATATAAAAGCTGACGTTTTGTGTATTTATCGAAAATCAGATCCGCTTTTTCAAACGCGCCCGAGCGGGCGAAAACGCAAAACGGGGCTGTCGCGTTAAGCGGCGGCCCCAAAATATTTTAAAAGAAAAAACGGCGTTCAAAATCCGAAAGGAGGTTGAACGCTCGCTGC
>CACXHH010000094.1 GCA_902767455.1 uncultured Eubacteriales bacterium | reverse complement strand
TTTCGCGAATAAAACACGTCTTTTTTGAACATCGTCTTCTGCTCGCCGTCGGCGTTGGAGATAAGCGCTCCGTTTTCGATTGTCATGACCGACGAGCCCGAACCGTATAGTTCGACGTTGTCGGCGTTTACTTCGTAGTCGCTTGTTTGCGCGGAAAGTTCGGCTTCCGCCGCGGTCTGCGTAAACGCTCTAGAAGTGCCGAGCGCGGTTACGTCGACAGTTTTCGTTGCCGATAACGCGGGGAACAGCGCAAAACTTATGCAAACGATAAACGCTAATGTTTTTTTCATTTTCTTATACTCCTTTTCTTAGTGAATACCGCCAAGACAAGCGCGAGCGTAGCGAAGATAAGCGCCACCGCGCCGTAACCGCCTTCGCCGAGATCGCCGCCGCAACCCTTTTTCTCTACGCCCTGTTGTTCGTCGGAAGATTTATCGCTCGTCACTTGGGCTTCCGATAAAGTGAATTTTGCGAACAGCGTGTAGTTTCCCGCCAAATTCATATTGAATTTTTCAAGCTTTTGCGTGAGCTGTTCGTCGGTGTACCAACCGTCGAAATCGTAACCGTCTTTGGTCGCCGCGGGAAGCGTTATCGCGTCTTCGACGGTGTAGGTGATATGCGTTCTTCCTTCAAAGAAGCCGCCGTTAAGCTCGTAGTCTATCGAATAGACGACGGGCGAAAACGCGGCGTATATCGTAACGTCTTTTGCGATTGAAGTATCGAAAGACGTGAACGGCGTCGTCTTTTGTTCGTCTGTAAACCAACCGATAAAGTCGTAATGCGGCTTCCAGGCGTCGGCTAAAGTAAAGCCTTGGCTTTCCACGGTGTACGAAGTAGGAACGGAATCTTCCGTCATAAGACCGCCGTCGAGAGCGTAAGTTATCTTGTATTTTTTCAGACTGTATTTCGCGTAGAGTTCGACGTCACCCCTTGTTCCCGGGATAAACTTGGTGACGTGGTTTACGAAGTCTTCGGTTTTGTACCAACCGATAAAGTCGTAGCCTTGCTTTTGAGCGGCAAGGAACACGGCTCCCGTTTCTACGTTGTAAGTTGCGGGGTTTTCGTCGTTTTGTTCTCCGCCGTTCAAGTGGTAGGTGACGGTGTATTCGACGGGCGAATATCTGGCGTAAATAACGGGTAAAGTCAAGGAGAACGTCGCGTTTTCTTCAAGCGGAGTAACGAATTCTTCGTCGAGATAGTAGCCTGCGAATTCGTAACCTTCGATCGTTTTAGAAGGCGCGGGGATAGGCGTTCCGCTCTCGCCGAAAAGTTCGACCGTATCTTCCGTCTTATCGCATACGACTTTGACGGAAATTATCCCGGCGAGATCGTCGACGTAAGACGCTACTTGGTCGCTCGTCAGTCCGCCTTCTGCTATCGTGAAGCCGCCGAGCGCCATGGTTGCGGTGTTGTCGGTCGTTTCAGCCGATTTCCTTATATAAATCGTTCCGCCGCTTCTTTCAGCCGTTTGGCTGAAAAGGTCGACTATATCCGATACGACTCCGCTTTCGTCGTCGTAAGTTTGTATCTTTTTGCCGTCGACGTAAACGTCTATCGTGCGAACGATCTTATTGACTACGACGCTTACCGTCTTCCAATCGGTTGTAAGAAGCGCCGTCGGGCTTTTGGCGACGACTCTTTTTAGCCCGTCCGCTCCGCGATAGGCAACGCTTCCCGCGCATATATACGCGCCTATAAGCCCGTTTTCGGTATTTTTCTCGGTCGAAACGAAGGCTTCGTCAGCGTTGGTGGCGTTTAAAGTTGCGGCGGCTTCGTTCTCGTCGTCGACGTTCACGTCAGTAGTCGAACGCTGTTTGAAGTGGAAGGAAATGCCTTCGCCGTTTTCGGTCAGGGAAGCTTCCCCGTCGGCGGAAACGGCAACGTAACCCGTTTGGTCGGTGAAGGCGAACGCTCCGTGAATAAAGTTGTCGCTTACTTTTCTTACGCCGCCGTAAATAAGGGAAGTATAGTCGCTTTCGTCGAGCGCTTCCACGCCGACGGGCGCTGTCGTAGTGCGATAATAGTAGAAGACGTCGTCGGGCGACATGGCGCGATCGAAGAATTTAACGTCGGACAGGCACAGAACGTTCTTGTTGTAAGAATCGTTGCCGATATTCGGATTTCTTATGATGAACGAACCGTTTTCCATGCTCAGTCGCGAGCCGAAAAGCTGCGTGGCGAATACGGCGTTAGCCGACTTCGTTTCCGAAGAGATGAAATAGTGGTGAACGAGATAGCCGTTGACGTAAACGGAAATAGTGCCCGCGGGATCGATAGAGACGATCACGAGCTGTTCGGTCTCCGACTTCATCGCGTTGAGATTTTCTGTATCGGTGTAAGCGTTTGCGCCGTCTATTTTAAGATACAGCCTGCCTAAACATACGTTGGCGCTCTGACCTTCGTCGTCGACGACCGACAAGAGATGCTCGAATGCGCCCGCGGTCGACGCCGAAGTCACTCTTTCGGTCATAACGAGAGTCATAGCCCCGCTTTCCGAAAGTTTTTTACCGTTTTGCGCCGAAACCACGAGATGCGTGGTCGTGTCGTTGAACCTGAACGCCTTGGTGTTTTCGGAATCGGCGACCAAACCCGTTCCGACGACTTCCACGCCGTAGTCTTCCTTGTTTACGGAAAGCTCGCCGTTTGCGTATACGAGATCGAATTTTTCTTTAAACGTTCTTTTGCCCGCTCTTTCGATAAAAAGGTCGCAAGCGTCGTCTTTTTCAAATTGTTTGCCGTAGAAGGCGACGTCGCTCAAAATTATCGTATCGGTCATATAGTCGGTCTTTTTAGCATCGCCTTTATGGATAGAGATAGACGAACCTTTAGTTTGCGCGACTTCGATAAACAGCTTCGCCACGTTTACCGAAACATCTTTCGTGAAGTTGTAAAGCGCTTCGCCGTCTGCGCCCATACCCGAAACGAAGAATTTAACGCCGCTCCCGTCTGCGGGTATGCTGATCGCAACGTCCTTTTCCAAGGTTGTCAAAAGATTGAATTTATTAGAACCTGCCTGCGTTGCCGTGACCGTTCCTTTAGCCGAGCGGTAATATAATCCGCTCATGCAGATATACGCCGCTCTGCCGTCGGAAGCTTCCACCGAGAACAGCTGATCCATAGACTCGGTGCCGCCGTCTTCGACCTGATTTACGTTGGTCGAACTCTTATGCCTGTAAACGAGCGTAAGCCCCTGACCTTCGGTCGTGAACGACTTGTCGGCGGGCGCCGTGACGGTTACGTACGAAGTTTTATCGAGACGAAAGGCGTTCTCCATTGCGTTCGACGGCGTTACGCCGCTTCCCGTTACGGAAGCGGTAAAACCGTTGGTCGCCGAAAACGTTCCGTTCGAGTACGTAAGCTCGACCGCGGGCGTCCTGCTTGCGGAAACGTCGGCAAAAACCGTAACGCTTCCGAGCGAAAGCGCGAAAACAGCCGCGATAAGCCCGAATATAATTGCTTTTTTACGGATCTTCATTGTAGCTCCTTTTTGTTCATCGTCGCGTAACGCGCGATAATATTATTTAATAAAACTAACATACCTTATCAATGATTTCCTTAAAAAGGCGTAGAATATATCAACTTAACATAAAAAATTGTCGGATAATAAGCCTTTTTAGGGTGCCTTTTTATCGGCTTTCAAAAAAACTATTGATAGAATATGATACTCTTATACTTTATCACACGCCCACGTTCGTGTCAATACCTAAAAATGGAAAAACATATCCCAAAAATTGCTGTAAAAAATTTAACTTCCGTCGTTTTTCCCGTTCCGAAAGACGAATAAAAAAATCGTCGGGGAGTTGACGAAAAATCAACTCGACGACGATTTTTATTAACGTTTTTTCTTCGCCAAGAAAAAGTGTTAATAAACTATTCACGCTCGCTAATTATTCATTTTTAATTCTTCGTATAGTCTTCCACTTTCAGCTTGAACAGTTCTTCAACGGCGAAGTGTATTTTGACTATTACGTTTTTCAGATTTTCAAAATAGAAATAATACGTGTCGTCACCCTTGGAAAAGGACACGGCGTCGCCCTTGTCGTTATAGTCGAACTCGATATGGCACGAATAATTTTCTTCCACCGCCTTGGTAAAGGTCTTGGGCGTTTCGTTTTCCGAAAACGTAACTTTCAGCCCGTTTTGGTCGTGTACGAAATGCCCTTTGCCCATATTGATAAACCCTTTGCTGTTGGGCAGGCTGTCGACGTCGACGTCGTCCTCGATTTTATACGTTCCGTTGAGTATTTCCGCCTTAACGCATTGCCGTTCCCACTCGTACCAGTCGGGAACGTGAACGAACTCGGTTTTGCCGTTTAACGCGCTTATAGCCCCGTTTTCGCAAAATTCGTAAGTCTTTCCGCAGGCGCCGCAAACAAGCTTAAAGCCATCGGAGCGCATCTCGTGTTCAACGCCGCAGGCGGGGCACTTATACAGCACTTTTTCAAGCCCGCGGGCGCGGTTTTTATCCTTGATAAGATACCCTTTTTCTTTGAGCCATTTGAAATCGTCGTAAGAAAAAGCTTCGCGTATCCGCGTGTTGATCTCCTTATAATCGAGTTTGTCGACCTGCTCTTTGGTAAGTATCTGCGTGAACTCGGCTTCTACGGGTAGCTTTTTGGATTTTAAATTCCATACGGAGCTGTTCATATAATGCCCGTGCGTGTTTAAAACGACCACGGGTACGGCGAGAAGCTTGGCGAGCTTACCTAAACTCGGCGGTAAAAGCGCCGTGGTGCCGCTTATCGAATAACGCGCTTCGGGATAAATTGCCACCGTCTGTTTGAGCCTTCTTACCGAATAGACGAGATTTTTAACGAGCTGAACGTCGTTTACGAACTTGCGCGTAGCTATGCAACCGACGTTTCGCATTATCCCTTCTCTGCCGATAAATCCGTCGATGGCGACGACGTAAGTCGCTCCGTGCGGGAAGATGGCTTTGGTCGCGACTTTAAAGTCGAGAAACGCCGCGTGCGTGCAAAGAAGGAGATAGGGCGGTTTAAGCCCTTCGACGTTGCGTTTGACGACTTTTGATTTTCTCGCGATAAGCTCGGGAAGGCACAGCGCCCAGGCGAGCGGTTTTAAGTACCACGCCTGCTTTTTGGGCGGGCGCGCCATATCGAATTTTACCGATATATCTCTGTCTTTAGTGTTGTTAAGGCTCATATTGCGTCTTTTGTTCGTCGTCGGCGTAAGGTCGGCGCGGCGAACCCGTTGCGTAATTTTTATACGATTATATCAAAATGTGCGGATAAATGCAATAGCTTAAGCGAAAAAACTCACCGTTTTTTTTGGACGGTGAGCGATAAGATGGTTTTTTTCGGGTTTTAAAGCGCTTTGTCGAACGTAAATCCGCTAATAAACCATAAATCGAAAATAAAAATAAAAAAAACTCTTGACAACAAACTTTTCATAAATTATAATAATAAAAAACGTCATGGCGCACTCTTACTCTTAAAAGCCGCGGCGTTATAAAAGGAGTTTTTTATGCAAACGAAAATTAACGCAAGAAAAGTTCTCGTTCTTTTGCTCGCGTTGGTGGCGATATTTGCCTTCGCCGCTTTCTCAACGCTCACTGTAAGCAAAGCTTACGCGGACGATGTTGATCCTATCGAACAAGGCGATGGTCAGGAAGAAGAACACACGCATAATTACGAGTTCGTCTCTTTTGACTGGAGCGAATTCGAAGAGTTCGGCGTCGTAAACGCTATTTATTCATGTCACCACGAAGACTGCGACGGCGCGGATATGGAATACGAAGCGACCGTTTCCGATCCGGTGACCACTCCCGCGACATGCACGACGGACGGTTCCGTCGTTTATACCGCTTCCTACGACGGGCACCGGGAAGATCATACCATAGTTCTTAAAGCCGGTCATAACTATCAGCTCGTTGAGTTCGTATGGTCTGAAGACAATACCGCCAAGGCGGTTTGCCATTGCGCGAACGAAAACTGCCCCGAACCCGAAGCCGAGTTCGACGCGACGATGACTTCCGAAACGATCGAAGCGGCAGGCTGCGAAGAAGAAGGTCTTGCGAGATATACCGCGACTTACGCCGGTCAGTCGGAAAGCAAAGAAGTCGCTATCCCCGCAACAGGTCATAATTGGAACTCCCATATGTGGTTATGGACGAAAACCGAAACCGGTTATAACGCTACCGCTTCTTTTATGTGCGGTAACGACCATACTCACGTTCAGAACGTCGAAGCTACCGTAACGGATACCACGGTTGCCGCCACCTGCACCACCGCAGGCAAGACCACTTACGTCGCAAACGTAAACTTCAACGGAAAAGATTATTCGGAAACCAACGAATTTATCATCGATGCTTTCGGTCACGAATGGGGCGAACCGAGCTGGACGTGGGGTATTCAGGACGACGGTACCGTTCTCGGAACGGCGACATTTATTTGCGCTAACGACGAAACGCACGTTGAATCTGCTTCCGCCACGGCGACTTCTCAGACTACCCCCGCTACTTGCACCGAAAAGGGCAAGACCGTCTATACCGTTACGGTAACTTTCTACGAAAAGAAATACACGGCGACTACCGAAGTCGAGATCAATCCTACCGATCACGATTGGAGCGAACCGAGCTGGACGTGGGAAACTCAGGAAGACGAATCCATTCTCGCTACCGCTACCTTCATTTGCGCTAACGACAATACTCACGTTGAAACCAGAACTGCCACCGCGCAAGTCGTAACGACTCCCGCTACCTGCACCGAAAAGGGCAAGTACGTTTACACGGCTACCGTGACTTTTGAAGAAAAAGAATATACGGGAACGAACGAAGTTACTATCGACGCTCTCGGTCACGATTGGACGAACGAGTTTACCTGGACCGCGACCGAAATGGGCTACACCGCTTCCGTTAAGTTCACCTGCGCTAACGACGAAGAACACGTTCAAACCGTAGACGCCGTTGTGACTTCCGAAACGACCGACGCCGTCTGCGCCGATGCGGGCAAGATCGTTTACACGGCTACCGTAACTTTCGAAGAAAAAGAATATACCGAAACGAAGGAAGTTACCGTCAACGCTCTCGGCCACAAATGGAGCGAACCGAGCTGGGTATGGGATACCGCCGAAGGCGGTACCGTAACCGCTACCGCTACCTTCGTCTGCGAACGCGACGAAACGCACGTTGAAACTAAGACCGTTACGGCTACCGCTCAAACTACTCCCGCTACCTGCACCGAAGCGGGCAAGACCGTCTACACTGCTACCGTAACTTTCGAAGAAAAAGAATATACCGACACGAAGGAAGTTACCGTCAACGCTCTCGGTCATAAGTGGAAGGAAAGCGAGTGGGTATGGAACGAAGCTCACACCGAAGCTACCTTAAAGCTCGTCTGCGAAAACGACGAACAGCACGTTCAGGAAGTTGCCGCTACCGTTACCATGCAACCCGCCGGCTGCGGATTCGACGGTTATTACGAAGCTACCGCAACTTACGAAGAAGTTACTTATAATTACGCAAGAAAGACCATAGAAGGTCACGAACAAAAGCTTACCAAGACGGACGCAAAGGCTGCTACCTGCACCACCGCGGGCAACATCGCTTACTACACCTGCTCCGAATGCGGAAAGCATTACGCCGACGCCGCCGGCAAGACGGAGATCGAACTTTCCTTCACGGTAGTTGCCGCTTTGGGGCACAAGCTTACCTTCCACGCCGCGACCGCTACCGATTGCGAAACCAAAGGCAACGTTGCTTACTACTTCTGCTCGACTTGCGATAAATACTTCAAGGACGAAGAAGCTACCGAAGAAATGACCGAAGCCGAAACTCAAATCGAAGCTCTCGGACATCAGTGGACGAAAGTCGATTGGGATTGGGCTGAAGATTATTCTTCCGTGACCGTCACCGTCACCTGCGCGAGAAACGAAGAACATACCCGCAGCTTTACCACCACGATCGCCAACTACAAGAGCGCCGCCGCTTGCGCCGAAACGAATACTTACGTTTACACCAACGGGCTCAGTCAGTACGACGGAGTAAGCTTCGACCTTACCGTTAAAGTAGACGTTACCGCCGTATCTTGCGAAGTGACCGGTCTTGCGGTATTCACCGCCACCCTTACCGTTGACGGAACCGAGTATACCGACGTCAAGACGGTAACCGCTCCCGCTCTCACGCACGACTGGGGTGAATGGAAGACCACCAAGAAATCCACTTGGGAAGGCACCGGCATCCAGACGCGTACCTGCAATAACGATCCGGAACACACCGAAGAACGCGAGATCCCCGCTAAAGGTTGCGAAGGCGCTATCGGCACGGGCGCTGCCGCTCTCGGCTTCATCGCCACCGCTCTTGCAGGCTTGTTCGTAGCCCGTAAGAAAAAACAAGACTGATTTTTGATCGGACTTAATAACTTTTGAATTTGCCGCCGCGACGAAATCGTCGCGGCGGAATATTTTTATTAACGTTTTTTTCTTGCGGGGTAAGAAAAAAACCGTCAGAGCTTAGAGGTCGTGAGCGACTTAACGGTGAAATAGCTTTCAATAATTGACATAGCGGTATTTTTTTGTTAAAATAAGATAAAGTTTTTTTCGGAGCGGAAAATGCTGTTTAATTCGGTGGAATTTTTAATATTTTTCATCGTCGTTACGGCGGTGTTTTTCGTCGTGCCCAAGATTGCCCGCAACTACGTTCTGCTCGTCGCGAGCTACGTCTTTTACGCGTGGTGGAACGTTCTTTTGTCGCTCGTTCTTATCTTCGTAACGCTCGTATCGTATTTTGCCGCGATAATGATGGAAAACGTTCCCGAAAAAAAGAAGCTTTTTCTCGTTTTGTCGTTTATCGCGATAATCGGAACGCTGTTCTTCTTTAAATATTACAACTTTTTCGCGCGCGGAGTGGCGCTGTTTGCCAACGTTATCGGCGGCGCAAAATTCAATATAACTCTCGATATCGTGCTTCCGATAGGCATTTCGTTTTACACTTTTCAGGCTCTTTCCTACGTTGCCGACGTGTATTCGGGTAAGACGGCTAACGAAAAAAATATCTTCATATACGCGCTTTATTTAAGTTTTTATCCGCAGCTTATCGCGGGGCCCATCGAAAGATCGGGCGACCTTATCCCGCAGTTAAAAGCCGAACACGTCTACAACGAAAACGACTTTATCGAAGGCTTTAAGCTCATGGCGATAGGCTTTTTCGAGAAGATAGCCGTAGCCGATATTCTCGGCGTTATCGTCAACGCGACTTACGAAAATTTAAGCGGCGCTTCAGGGCTTGCCGTGCTTATAGCCACTCTTGCCTTTTCCGCGCAGATACTTTGCGACTTCAAGGGGTATTCGGATATAGCCAAAGGTCTTGCCCGCGTTTACGGGATAAGGCTTTCGGATAACTTCAACGCGCCCTACCTTGCCGTTTCCGTGCGCGATTTCTGGCGCAGATGGCATATCACTCTCTCGCATTGGCTGCGCGACTACTTATATATTCCCCTCGGCGGGAGCAGAGTTTCGTTTATAAGATACGCGTTCAACGTTCTTATCGTGTTCGTCGTCAGCGGACTGTGGCACGGCGCGGCGCTTAACTATCTCGTCTGGGGCGTTTTACACGCTCTCGTTCAGATAGCCGAAAAGGGCGCCGAAAAGCTCTTCCGCTTTAAGGAAAACAAGCTTAAAACCGCGCTGAAAACGTGCGTTACGTTTATTATCGTCACTCTTTTATGGGTGCCGTTCAGAAGCGCCGACATTTACGCCACGCTTTCGGCTTACGCCAAACTGTTTACCGACTGGGCGTTTACCGCCGCGTATTTTTCGGCTACTGCGTCTTTTTTATCGCTCACGCCGTCGTTTGCCGTCGCCGCGGCGATAATACTCGCGCTGTATTTTTCTTACGCGCGCATACTTAAAGCGTCAACCCGTCTTTACCAAAGGGGCGGCGCCGCGAAAAACGTCGGAGTTGCCTTAAAATACCTTACCTATTCGGCTCTTATCGCCGTTACCGCCGCAAGCTTTATCTACCTTAAAAGCGTGGATATAAGCTCGTCGTTTATCTACTTTGCGTTTTAGGAGCGGCGGGATATGAAGAGATTTTTCAAATATATAATAATATGTCTGTCTATTGCGCTCGCGCCGTTTGCCGCGTTTATCGTCGCGGGCGAATCGTGCGTTAATAACTACGCGAACTCGTTTACGGCTTCGCTCGTAGATAAATACGAGCTCTTGAAAAGCACGAACGACGAAAAGATAGTTTTCGTTGGCGGAAGCAGCCTTCCGTTCGGTTTGAGAAGCGATATTTTAGAGCTCGAGCTTGGCGTAAAGGTCGTCGATCTCGGCGTTTACGCGGCGCTCGGCACCAAGGCGATGATGGAAATATCGCTTGCCAACTTAAACGCCGGCGACGTCGTTATCCTTGCTCCCGAACTTGAAAAACAGACTTATTCTCTCTACTTCAACGCCGACGTCGCGTGGCGGGCGGCAAACCTGAAACGCGAGATATTTTCGCTCCTTTCACTTGGCGAAAACGTGGAAATTGCGTATAATTATTTCGATTTCCTTTTCGATAAGCTTTCGATAAGCGGCGGAGCCGGGGTTTCTTCGAGCGAGCTTTACTCGCGCACGAGCTTTAACGAATACGGCGATATCGATTATCCGCGCCCGTATAACGTTATGCCGAACGGAAAGGATATAACAAGCCCCGTCACTCTCGGGCTGTACGATAAGGAGTTTATCGACTACGTCAACGACTACGCGAAAAAGCTTCAAAAACGCGGCGTGGACGTATATTTTACCTTTTCCCCGACCAACGCCGCCGCGGCGAAGTTCGACGAAGAGCAGTCCTTGGCGTTTTCGTCCAAGCTAAAAAGCGAGCTTATCTGCGAAGTGCTTGCGTCACCTTTCGATTTTACTTACGACCAAAAGTATTTTTACAACACAAACTACCACTTAAACGACAGCGGCGCGCTCCTTCATACGGCGAAGATGGTGGAAAATATCAAAGTCGTTTACGGGATAAACACCCCGACCGATATTTTCGTGCCCGAGCCGCAGCAGTCTCAGGACGGAGTTCTTCCCTACGACGAAAACGAAAAATGTTTTATCGCCGAAGAAATAGGCGGCGTACTCTATCTTACGGGCGTCAAGGAAGAATACCGTAGCTCGCGCGAGCTTACGCTCCCAACGGCTTTCGGCGGCAGAAAAGTTCTCGGCGTCTATACGCGCTGTTTCGAAGGCTGTCGCTCGCTCGAAAAGCTTTCCGTACCCAACTGTTACCGCATTTTCGACGCCGAAATATTCTACGGGTGCGAAAAGCTTTCAAGCGTTTATTTTGAAACCGAAAACCCCGGCTCGACGTCTATCCCCGACGAAGGGCTGTTCGACGGCGCCGCCGAGTACGTAAAGGCGTTCGTCAAAGCCGATCAATATTCTGCGTTCATAAGCAATTACACTTGGTCAAAGTACAGAAAATACATCAATAAATATTAAGTATGAACAGATTTTTAATAAATATTAAGTATGAACAGATTTTTTAAAAAAATAATATGCGCGCTCGTATGCGTGATAACGGTCTTTTTTGCCGCTTCGTGCGAAGAGCCGTCAACTGCCGTTACGCTTACGGGTATAACTATCACTCGTCCGCCGATAAAGACGACTTATTCCGACGGTGAAATGCTCGATACTTCGGGTATGGTCGTTATCGCGTCCTTTTCGGACGGCGGCTCGCGCGAGATAAGTCTTTATTCCGTGGATAAAACGGTGCTTCACGCGGGCGACACTTCCGTCACCGTGACTTACCGCAACGCTTTTGCGAGCTTTTCCGTAACGGTAAATACGCCCGAGCTTATCGGCGTTTTTGTCACGCGCCAACCGAACAAACTCGCGTACGTCGAAGGCGAAATTTTCGATAAAAGCGGCATGGTCGTCGTCGCCGAATATTCGGACGGAAACATCAAAACCGTAGAAGATTATACGGTTTCTCCGCTCACACCGCTCACCGCTACCGATACGCAGGCGACGATTTCTTATAACGGAAGGCAAACGACCGTCGATATAACGGTCGTAAAGCAAAACGATTTTTCGGTTTTAGTCGACCGCAAACCGATAAGAAGCCTTTACGTTGCGGGCGAACGCTTCGATAAAACGGGTATGCGCCTTGCCGTGTCTTCGGAAGGTAAAACGTCGTACGTTTACAATTTCGCCGTTCCCGACGCCGCGCTTACGGCGGGCGACGAGAAGGTTACGATAGGCTATCTCGGAAAGCAGGTCGAAATTCCCGTCACCGTCGTCAACGGTAAACCGACGGAGTTTTCTTCGCCCTATACGGCGGCGCGGTACGACGAGATGGTAAGTTCCGTTGCCGCCGAATCAGGCGGCGATACGATAAAAGGTTTCGTTTCCGACTACGAGCTCGTAACTTTGCTTGACGAGCCCTTTCCAAACGGCGTTTCGAGCTTCGACGAGTTCGTAAAGCAAGCCGATTACTACGTCTTTTACCGCGTTGAAAGCTTCGTTATAAAAGTAAGTTTCGACTTCGACGACGTCGAAACGCTTCTTGACGCGTTATATATCACGAGCGATCTTTTAGCTTCCACGGCTTCGGTGAAAGGTCAGGCTTTGGAAGGCGGTTACGTTCAGGTGGTCGTAAAATATTACGGCGGCGATATGATCGTTTCAAAGCCCGAGAGCGTAAACCCCTATTTTGCCGAAGGCTCTCTGCGTTCTTCAAAACGCCCGAAAAACTACGATTTCGGCGTTATAGACGGGGATAACGGAGTTACCGTTTACGATTCGGACAGGCTTATTTTCGCCTTGTCGCTCGGAAAAAAGGTCGCGCCCGTAAAAGATTCTCCCGCAGAAAAGGCGCTTGAGAAGGCTACGGAAATTCTCGTTTCTATATGCGACGACGACATGACGGCTTTCGAGAAGGCGTACGCCATCTATATTTATCTGATAACGAACGCCGTTTACGACGATTACGCCGACGAGAGCGTGGGCAAATACTGTCTTGATAAGAAGTACGAATCGGATATGCTCGCGGCGCGCTTTACTTCATTTTACGCCGACGGCGCGCTTTTATACGGATCTGCGGTATGCTACGGGTATTCCAAAGCCTTTTCTCTGCTTGCGCTTTTGGAAGGGCTCGACGTGAAAAGAGTTGTCGCTCAACACGTTAAAGGAAGCGGCAGAAGCGCTTTCTTGATTGACGAGTCGTATTCCGTTTACACCGAATTTTATATTCACTCGTATAACTATTTCCGCGTGGACGGGCGCGACTATCTTTGCGATCTGACGTACTCGAATTCAGGCGCGGCTCCGACTAACTACGGCGACGTAAACGTTTTCAGAAACTTGTGCCTTGCTATGACCAAAGACGAGCACTACGGTATTTACGACGATATCACCGAAGATAAAGTTTCCGCTTCCGAAGAATATACCCCCGCGGACTTTAGTTATCAGAGCGAGTTTACTTACGACGGCGAAAACGATTATCTTTGCGACGACTTAAACTCTGCCGATCGGTATATAGAATACTTGTTGTCGGCTCAGGCGGCGCAAAACGCAAAAAGCGTATATCTACCCGTGTATTTGAACGCGAAGCTGTTCGATTCGTCTGCAAAAGCCGCAAGCTACGCGATAGAAAAAGCCTTGTCGGTAAGCGGACGCGAACGCGCTTACAGAATAACTTCCACGATTTATCTGAACTCGGAACGATACTATCTCGTTTCGATTTGTCTGGCGTAAAAAAGGCGATTTTCGCTTTAAATATGAAAATTTTTTCAAAAGCTTGAATTTTCGCTTGCAAACGTTTTACTATTTGAATAATTCGTGATAAAATTATATCGGCAGAAGTTGAGGTTTACCGTTTTTGACGACCAAAATCGCAGCTTGAAGCTTAAAAACGCGGCAAAAACGCATTTTTCGGGCTTTAACTTTCAATGATTTTCACGATCGCACGTTCGGCAAAATATCTTCCGCAACCAAATAACGAAAATAATTATAAACGAGGTATAAAATGTCAAAAATCGATTTAACCAAGTACGGCATTACCGACGTTAAAGAGGTCGTTTACAACCCCTCTTACGAGATGCTCTTTGAAGAAGAAACCAAACCCGAACTCACCGGCTATGAAAAAGGTCAGGTCAGCGAACTGGGCGCGGTAAACGTTATGACGGGTATCTACACCGGTCGTTCCCCCAAAGATAAATTCATCGTCGTTGACGAAAACTCCAAAGACACCGTCTGGTGGACTTCCGAAGCTTACAAGAACGACAACCACCCCGCTTCGCAGGAAGCATGGAAGGCTGTCAAGGATATAGCTTTGAAGGAACTCTCCGGCAAACGTCTTTTCGTAGTCGACGCGTTCTGCGGCGCCAACAAAGATACGCGTATGGCAGTCCGCTTTATAGTTGAAGTCGCTTGGCAGGCGCACTTCATCAAGAATATGTTCATCGTTCCCACCGCCGAAGAACTCGAAAACTTCGAGCCCGATTTCGTAGTTTACAACGCTTCCAAAGCTAAAGTCGAAAATTACAAAGAACTCGGTCTTAACTCCGAAACGGCTGTCGTATTCAATATCACCAGCCGTGAACAGGTCATCATCAACACCTGGTACGGCGGTGAAATGAAGAAGGGTATGTTCTCCATGATGAACTACTATCTC
>CACXHH010000093.1 GCA_902767455.1 uncultured Eubacteriales bacterium | reverse complement strand
TTTCACGGCGGAAGATTACGACGGCTTTGACGAACTCGGTCTTTCGACGGGCGACGTCATTCGTCAGATAAAGGATTCACTTTACTACATCACCAAAGAAAAAGTCCGCGCCAAGATAACAAATAAAGGCGTTCGTCCCGACGGCAGAAGCCTTACCGAGATACGCCCGATCTGGTGCGAGCACGGAATTCTTCCGAGAGTGCACGGCAGCGGCGTTTTCACCAGGGGTATGACGCAGGTCATGACGACTTGTACGCTCGGCACGATAGGCGACATTCAAAAACTCGAAGGTCTTGACGACGAAGTGCAGAAACGTTATATGCACCACTATAACATGCCCGGTTACGCTTCCGGCGAAGCCAAGCCGATGCGCGGTCCCGGCAGACGTGAAATAGGTCACGGCGCCCTTGCCGAACGTTCTCTCGAACCGGTAATTCCGTCGCTCGAAGAGTTCCCGTACAGCATCCGTCTTGTTTCCGAAGTCCTCTCTTCCAACGGTTCGACGTCGCAGGCTTCCGTATGCGGCTCCACGCTCGCTCTTATGGACGCAGGCGTTCCCATTAAACGCCCCGTTGCGGGTATCGCGATGGGTCTCATCAAGGACGTTGAAAGCGGAAAAGTATCGGTAATGAGCGATATTCAGGGCTTGGAAGACTTCCTTGGCGATATGGACTTCAAGGTCGCCGGTACCGTAAACGGTATCACGGCTATCCAGATGGATATCAAGATCAAAGGCATCGACGAAGAAATTTTACGCCGTGCCATCAAGCAGGCGAACGAAGGCAGACATTTCATTCTTAATAAGATGCTCGAAGTCCTGCCCGAACCTAACAAAGAACTGTCCAAATACGCACCTAAAATCATTACCTTCACCATCAATCCCGATAAGATCAAAGACGTTATCGGCAGCGGCGGCAAGACTATCAATAAGATCATCGAAGAAACGGGTGCCAAGATCGACATTATGGACGACGGCAGCGTATTCATCGCTTCTTACGAAGAAACCATCGAACCCGCAGAGAAGGCGAAAGCTATCATTATGTCTATCGCGAGAGATCTCGAAGTCGGCGATATGTTCATCTCGACGGTCGCAAGGATACTTCCTAAAGTCGGCGCGTTCTGCGAACTTACTCCCGGTCACGACGGCATGATCCATATCTCCAAACTCGGTCAGACTAAGAAGGTCGATTCCGTTGAAGACGTGCTCTCCATCGGTGATCAGGTCAAAGTCGAAATCATCAAGATAGGCGAAAAGGGTATCGACCTTAAACTTCTTGAAAAACTCAGCTGAAAAGGCTGAAAATGCGGTTTGACCCGCGCGCAAAATTTACGAATACACCGCTTCGGCAACTTTCCGCAAGCGGTGTTTTTTTACGAAACCTTAATACCGTCCCCGATAAAATTAGCGGGCGCGGCTTCCAATCGCGTAAATGCGCTTGCAATAAGAGCTCGTTTATGTTATACTATTTATTACGACATGGAAAAGATTTACGCTTTTTCGCGGCGCAAACACAGTATAAAAAACAGGAAAATAATTATATTACAATTTATGGATAACGAACAAACGGTTGATACACAAACCACGGCGGTCACGACGCTCCCCGTATTCGTATTGAGAGGGCGCGTAATGTTCCCGAACATAAGCTCGCAGTACGACGTAGGCAGGACTATGTCTTTGCTTGCCGTAAGAAAGGCTGTGACCGACAACTCCGATATCTTCGTCGTAACGCAGAAAAACTCGCTTGACGAAGCTCCTACGCCCGACAAGATGTATTCAGTCGGCGTCGTTTGTCGTATAACGAAGATAAACAACGTCACCGAAAAGAGTATTCGCATACAGTTAAGCGGCGAGTCGCGCGCGAGAGTGAAGGAAATGACTTTGGTTGACGGTTACTACGAAGCCGCCTTGGAAGACTATCCGTTCGTGGAAAATTCTCCGATAGAGTCACGCGCGTATTTTTCGTTTTTACGCGAAAAATTCAAAGATTATACCAAGGTCAATTACAGCTTTCCGCAAGATCTGCAAGGCGCGCTCTCGGGGCTTGAAAACATCAACGATTTCGTAAACATTTTAACTTTCAATCTCAATATCGAAGAGAACAAAAAGCAAGAGATACTCGAAATATCTTCCACTACCGAACGCGTCGAAACGCTTTCGCGCGTTTTGTCATCGCTTACCGAAAACGTCGAGATAGAGCGTAAAATTTCCGAGCGCGTCAAGCAGAGCGTGGACAAAGGTCAGAAGGAGTATTATTTAAGAGAGCGGCTCAAAGCCATACACGAAGAACTCGGCGACGACGCCGCCGAAACGGAAGAACTTCGCAATCAGATCCTTGCCAAACACATGCCGCAGGAAGACGAAGAAAAGGTTTTGAAGGAACTGGACAGAATGTCCCGCATGAACTCTTCTTCGCCCGATTACACCGTTTTACGCACTTATATCGACTGGATACTCGACCTTCCCTTCAACACTTCTTCTGAAGATACCAAAAATCTCAACGAAGCCGTTGAAATTCTCGACGCCGACCACTTCGGGCTTGAAAAAGTCAAGGAAAGGATAGTCGAATATCTTGCCGTGATGAAATTAACGGGCAAAGTAGGCGGCTCGATAATCTGTCTTGTGGGACCTCCGGGGGTTGGCAAAACTTCGGTCGCTACTTCTATCGCGCGCGCGCTCAACAGAAAGTTTACGCGCATGAGCCTTGGCGGCGTTAAGGACGAAGCCGAGATCCGCGGACACAGAAAAACGTATATCGGGGCGATGCCCGGTCGTATCATCTACGGGCTTAAAGACGCCAAAGTCAATAACCCCGTGTTCCTTCTCGACGAGATAGACAAGCTCTCGTCAGACCTTCGCGGCGACCCTGCGAGCGCCCTTTTGGAAGTTCTCGATCCCGAACAGAACAAGACCTTCCGCGACAGATATATCGAGATACCCTTCGATTTAAGCAACGTTTTGTTCATCACGACGGCGAACTCGCTCGAAACTATCCCAACTCCGCTTCTCGACAGAATGGAAGTCATCTCTCTCGACGGCTACACGCTTGAAGAAAAGGTTGCGATCGCCACTAAATATCTTATCCCGAAACGCATAAAACTCAACGGATTGACGGAAGAAAAAGTCGAATTTACGCCTTCTGCGATAGAAAAGGTCATAAAGGGTTACACTCTCGAAGCGGGCGTCAGAAACCTTGAAAGAAAACTCGACGAAATTATCAGGAAGATCGCCACTAAACTCGCAAAATCGGGTAGGCTCAAAAAGCAGAAGATAACCGAAACGAGCGTTACCGAATATCTCGGCAGCGAACGCTTCGGCGAAAGCGAACGTTTGAAAAACGACGAAGTCGGCGCGGCGAACGGGCTTGCCTGGACGCAGTACGGTGGCACGACTTTAACTATTGAAGTCGTCAAGATCAAAGGCGGCAAGGGCAACGTTCAGCTTACCGGTAAGCTCGGCGACGTTATGAAAGAGAGCGCGCTCACCGCTTTGAGCTTTATAAAAGCCCACGCCGACGTTTTCGGCATCGATCTCGAATCCTTGTCCGACGTAGACCTTCACGTTCACGTACCCGAAGGCGCAACGCCCAAAGACGGGCCTTCCGCGGGTATCACTCTCGCAACGGCGATGCTGTCGTGCCTGACGGGTAGAAAGGTAAGAAGCGACGTCGCCATGACCGGCGAGATAACCCTTCGCGGAAAAGTTCTTCCGATAGGCGGGCTCAAAGAAAAGTCGCTCGCGGCATACCGTAAGGGCGTTACCGAACTGATTATCCCCGCCGAAAACGTCAAAGATATCGAAGATATCCCCGAAAACGTGAGAAAAGAACTTCACTTCCACCCCGTAAAGGAAGCGTCGGAAGTGTTCGATATAGCTTTACGAAAGTAATAATCACTAAAAAACGGACAAAGTTGCCATGAAGCAGTATAACGCGCAGTTTATAAAATCAGCCGCGGACGTAAGCGGTTTCATAACTTCCGACAAGCCGATCATTTGCGTGAGCGGCAAGTCGAACGTGGGCAAAAGTTCGTTTATCAATATGTTGGCGAACAGAAAAAAGCTTGCCAAAACTTCCGGAACGCCGGGGAGAACGCGGCTTGTAAATTACTTCGATTTCGGCGAGTTTATCCTTGCGGATCTACCCGGCTACGGGTATGCCGAAGTGTCGAAAGTCGAAAAGGACCGCTGGGCGAAAACGCTCGAAGCCTTCTTTGACGAAACGGATATCTGCCACGTTATAGCGCTCGTCGATATCCGTCACGATCCCACCGAGGACGACAAGACGATGGTTCGCTATCTCTACGCAAAACGTATTCCGTTTACTCTCGTCGCGACGAAGGCGGATAAGCTCGCAAAAACGAAAGTAAGACCGCAGGCGGCGGCTGTCGCCGCAAAGCTGGGGCTTTCCGTGGGCGATATAATCGCCGTTTCTTCTGAAACGGGCTACGGAAAGGATGACGTTATAAACGCGATAGAAAAGGCTGTAAACGTTTACGATACTATGGAAGACGACGGGGTCGACGATGAATGAATTTAACAGATTGCAACTGAAAAGCTTGTATAATACGAGAGATCTCGGCGGCATGTCCACCGAAGACGGTAAAAAGATTAAGAGCGGGCTTTTGTATAGAAGCGGAAAACTCCACAAACTTCCTTCAAAAACCAAAAAAATGCTCGAACAACTCGGTATAAACACGGTAGTCGATTTAAGAACGGAAAGAGAACGGCTCGAAAAGCCCGATACGCTTCTTAATAACGCCGATTACATTAATTGTCCGCTTGTTTGCACGGCGACGCCGGGGATAACGTACAGCGAAAAAATGCGCCATACGATGGCTAAGGAAGGTCGAATTCTCTACGAAAAGTACGGAACGGCTGATAATTATATGGTGCAGATGTACCGCCACATGATAACCGACCGTGAATCCGTAAACGCTCTCAAAAGGTTCTTCGACATAGTATTAAACGCAAAAACGGCTATTTTGTACCATTGCAACAGCGGAAAGGACAGAGTAGGCATCTGCTCGATGCTTATAGAACTTCTTCTCGGCGTGGATAAAGCTACGATATTGAGAGATTACATTGCTTCCGCGCGTTTCTGGCGCAAAAAATACTTTTTGTATAAGGTCGGTTTAGCTATTGCTCCCGTCACGTTCAGATTCAAAAAGATACTTTATTGCATCATGAGCACGAAGGAAATGTATATCGAAAAGACCATACAGTTCCTTAACGAAAATTACGGCGGCGCAGAAGCGTATTGCCGCAAAATGCTTGGGCTCAAAGACGAAGACTTTGCTAATTTAAAGGCGAGATATCTCGTTTAATAACGTTTTTATTAAATATACCCGTCGCTCGGAAATATCGGGCGACGGGTTTTTGTGGTTTTCAGGAAGTTACGGTCGTAGTAGTGGTGGTCGTTCGCGAGTCGTTATCGCCATTTCCGAAAAGGCGACGGCATCCCGTAGTCGACAAAAGAGCGAGCAGGATAAGAGTTTGCGTAAGCGTTATCGTGTCGTTGTAAGAAAGTAAAAACAGCAACGCGATAAGCGTAAGGTTTCCAGAAGTCATAGTATTCTCCGTTTTGTAACTAATGTATGCGTGAATATCTGTACTTATGATACATTGCGAATAACAGGCGTTTTAACAGAAAATAAACGCGAATTTTGCGCGCGATAAAACCTTTGACAAAATAGCGGGTTTTGTGACTATGTTCGACGAATTCCGACCTATTTGTCTTTCCGTTGGGCGTTGACAAATTATTGAAATATATAGTATAATTTTACTGTAAAAAAAGATAAGACTTCGGGTGTTTATATGGAAATATTATTGCTTGACAAACGTATGCAATCTCTCGTGACTGAATACGTTCCCACGAACGATATGCTCTTCGATCTCGTTAAATTTTTCTCTATTTTTTCTGACGTTACGCGGCTCAAAATGCTTTCGGCACTCGCGATTACGGAAATGTGCGTCAACGATATTTCCGTCGTTTTAGGAATAAACCAGACTACCGTAAGCCACCAGTTAAGGCTGTTGAAAAATCTCGGCGCTGTACGGCAGAGAAGGCAAGGCAAAGTCGTTTTTTATTCTCTCAAAAACGAACTTTTGAACGACGTTTTATTAAAAGGCGTTGAGTTTTTAGGGTACTGAAAAGTAGTTTTTGCAAAATTTAAGGATATAAAAAAACGGGCTTTCCGCCGAAAGAAGCGGAAAGCCCGTAAGTTTATGTAGACGATTATTTGCCGCAACCGCAGCCGCCGCCGTAATTGAAGCCGCCGTGGCCTTGTTCTTTGCCTTCACCGCAACCGCACAGAAGGAGCAGCAAAACGATAGGGATAAGACCTTTGCAAGAACAAAGCTTATTGATTATATCGTTGATGCAACCGCAACCGCCGCAGCATACGACGAGAAGAATTATAAGCAGATACAGATAATAATTATTGTTGGTAAGCATGTTGATAAATTTTCTCTCCTTTAAAAATTCAGCTCTTCAGCCGTCAATATATAATACGATAATCAAGGTCATTTTGTTACTTTCTATTTTTGCGGCGGCTGTCAATTTGCTTGCCATTTTCGGTCAAATAATATACAATATAATCAGGATAATCAGGGCGAAAGGCTTTTTGTCAAAGTTCTTAGCCGAAAAATTTATACGACAGATATCCTTTGTTCGGGAATCTGATTGGAGGACTAAATGAACAGAAATTCAGTGGCGAGAAACGTTGCGTTTCTCGGGGTAATGCTTGCGCTCGTTTTCGTGTTTTTGCTTATCGAAACGTATCTTTTGAGCGCGTTGCTCGGCAATTTTACGCCTGCCGCTTTAACTCTTCCGCTTGCGATAGCGGTATCGGTAACGGGCGATAAACGCAATATGTTCGTGGGCGGAACGCTCCTTGGCATAGCGTCGTTTATTCTTGCGATTATTATCGCAAACCCCGTTTTTTTGAACCCTCTTATCTCTATCGTGCCGAGATTTTTTATCGGTATCGTAGCGTATTTCGTATGTCTTGGCTGTAAAAAGCTTTTTTCAAAGTCGCAAAACGAATTCGTTAAAAACGTTTTGCCGCTCTCGATCGCGGGTATCTTCGGAGTTTTAACGAACACCGTTCTCGTAATAACCATGATGACGCTCTTCGACGCGGCGACTCTTGCCGCGGTCTTTGCGACGATAATGTCTATCAACTTCGTTGCCGAAGTCGTTTTATCGGCTGTTCTCGTTCCCGTCTTCGTAAAGACCATAAATTCAGTATATAAACGTTAAAAATATGATTTTCGTTATCGATATAGGAAACACTAATATTAAATACGGCGTGTACGCGGGCGATAAACTTATTGCTTCTTTCCGCGTAGTGTCCAAGAGAAGCTCCACCGCCGACGAATACGGTATCGTCGTCCGCGACCTTTTATCCAACGCTAAGATAGATAAATCGGAGATAGAAGGCGTAATTATCTCTTCGGTTATACCGCAGCTTAATTACACTATCGAACACATGTGCGAGCAATATCTCGGCATAAA
>CACXHH010000092.1 GCA_902767455.1 uncultured Eubacteriales bacterium | reverse complement strand
TTGGTGTTTTTTCGTGGTTGAAAATAGTTTACCATAGATTTATATGAACTGTCTATTTTTTTCTAAAACTGTTGCACTTAATAGTATCATTCACCCATTATTATAAAAAAAGGCGCTTTTAAAGCGCTTTTTTTCACTCTTCGTAAACGGTCGTGAAAAGTATGTCCTGCGGGTGGTCGCCGAAGCTCTTGCCGAAAACGTTGAACCCGCCGACGTTGAGCGCCGTGTTCTTGTTTCCGAAAGTAAATTCTATTCTGTTTCCGTTATCGAGCCCGAGCTTTGAAAGCGTAACGCTTTTGTTTTTCATTATCCCGTTCAGGCTCACGCCGTTATCGTCTACGGTTATCGACAAAAGCTCGCCGTACTGCGTGCTCTCGTCCGACCACCATTCGGGGTTGAGATTGCCGCGGCGGTCGCCGTAATCGCCTTTTATCGTATACGTAGTAAGCTCGTTGCCGTTTATCCAGAAGGTGACGTCGGAGAGATAGTCGTTGTTATAGTAGGGGGCTTCCGAGCATATTTCGAGCGAAACGACGATTTTTTTGACCTTTCTCAAACGACACATCTTGTTGCTGAACATATAAGAGATAGTTCCGCTCGGCGCAAAGACGAGTTGAGCTTCAAGCCGTTTTTCGTGGAAAACGTCGTCGCCGATCTTGTTGTAGACGAAATCGTTGGTGGCGAAGTTTATAACGTCGCCCGTAAAATCGTGATACGCCCCTACGGATACCGACTGCGTTACCGAAGTTTCCTTAACCTTTTGAACTTCGGCAAGGTAGTAAAAGCTTATGCCCGCGTCGTGAAGCTTTCTCGAAACTTTGCGCGTCGTTCCCGAAGAAGCGGAAGTATAAGTCATCTTCAAAACGTCGGCTTTTTCGAGCTTTTCGAGATGGAATAAGAGCGTGGTCGTGGGTATGCCGAGTTTTTTTACGAGTTCGGGCACGGAAAAAGCGTACGGCGGAGTGTTTATCTGCCGTAAGATTTTAAGCCGCACGGGGCTTGAAAGCGCCGTGCATAAAGTGGAGATGCCTTCGATATCGGCTTCGTTTTCAAGGTCGAACGTGACCGACCGTCTGTCGTGAGAATACTTCATATAAATAGGAATAGCCGACCGCAAATTTGCGGCGAAAAAAACGTTAATAAAAACCTTCAATATAATTATTGCACACTTTTGATTTTTTTGCAACCGTTTGAATGAGTGAACTATAAAAATAGCTTGTAAACGGGCAATTATCTATTTTTATATACTTGCAATTTTCAGCCGACTTATTGACACCGACGCGTTAAAATGATATATTAAAATCGTAATAAAATTGCAAATAATTCAAGGAGAAAAAGCAAAATGAAAAAACTTACTGTTTTGTTTTTAGCGTTATTGACGGTTATCTCGCTCACTTTCGGACTTGCCGCCTGCAAGACGAAAACGAACGATACTTCCGTTCCCGCTTCGGACGCGTCGATTCAAACGTCGGGCGAAGGTCAGGATATTTCCGCTTCGCAGGACGACGTGACTTCGGCGTCTGATTCGGCTACGACTTCGACGGACGACTCTTCCGGCTCTTCGATCATACCCGAAGAACAACCGCCCGAAAACGTCGATATCAACGGCGACGGGCAGATAAGCGTGCTGTTTCTCGGCAACAGCCTTATGTTCTTCAACGATATGCCTATCATATTCGAGAACATGGCAAAAGCCGCGGGCAAGAACGTTTTCGTGCGTTCGGTAACGCAAGGCTCGGCAACCATAACCAAATTTGCAGATCCGACGAGCGATATCGGCGACCAGACGTATAAATATCTCAACGGAATGATACAGTGGGACTATCTTATTCTCGAACCTTCGAGAAGGACTACGCCTTACGAAAACACCGTACACGATTCTGAAATCGCCGCCGCGAAGGTGTTGAGCGAAAAAGCCGCCGAATACGGCACTAAAACGCTTTTGTACTCCGTTTGGGGCTACAACCACGGCAATATGACCGTTTACAAGGTACAGGACGGCTACAACATGGTATCCATCGGCAGCAAGCGCGTCGAAAGATCTGCTCACGCCAAGTACCTGCACGACTTCAACGTCGACGTTTCGAGCGCGATAGGCGGCGCGAGAATAACGAGAACGGGGCTTGCTTTCGAGAACTTCCTTGAAGATTACGACGACGTAAACCTTTACGCGTCCGACAACGCGCACCCGTCGCTCGAAGGCTCTTTCCTTGCCGCGGCGACCATTTACGCAACCGTGTTCAACGAAAAGAGCGCTTTGTCCGGCTATAATCAGAACAGCGACAAAACGCAGTACGTTTTAAGCGCCGACAGGCTGTGCAAGATAGCCGACGAAACGGTGCTTGACAGAAGAACTCCCGACCTTACTTTCGTTCCCGAGGATGCGCCCGACGCAGACGCGTATAAACTTCTCATCGTCGGTTCCGACCTTATGACGAACAACTCGGTAGCCGAAGTGTTCGGCGAACTGTGGCAAGCCGCCGAAGGCCGCGCGGTATACAGCGAATACGTCAAGAGTTCGAGCTTTACCTTCCACGACCTTCTCGACGAGAACACCGACCACGGTTTAAGGTTCAGACTTTCCGAGATAAAGTGGGACGCGATCGTACTCCAGATAACGCGCAGGCTCACGATTTCGTCGACGAACGTTCGCGCTTCCGAATTTATGGCGCTCCGCGCTATAGTTCCGCTCCTTAAAGAGAACACCGAAAACGTATGCCTGTTCACGCTCAACGGCGCTTCCAACCCGACCATCTTTACCGTCGGCGCCGACGGCAGTTACGTCTCTACGGGCACGAAAGAGTCTTGCTCCGCCGCCGAAAGCACGGCGTACTTTGCGACTCTCGCCACGCAGTGGGCGGAAGATCTCGGGCTTAAAAAAGCGCTCTACGGCAGCGCGTATATCGACTTTGCGGGAAGCGGCGAAGTGCTCGGCTACATGCAGGCTTGCGCGCTCTACAACGCGTTTACCGGCAAGGGCGTTCCCGCCGAATGCGATTACTATAACGGCGTCGACACGTCTATCGCTTCAAGAGCCCGCGCCATAGTCGAAAAATACTGTATCGACCAAAAGGACGACGACGTCGAAGGCAGAGATTACAATATGCTCGTTCTCGGCTCGGCGTTTATGAACAACTATAACCTTTATTCGATATTCGGTTCTCTCCAGTACGCTATCGACGAAAAGGTCTCCGACGTAACGAGAGTTACGAGCGGCTCCTTCACCTTCAACGACCTTATCGAAGGCGGTTCGCTCCGCGGTCAGCTCGACACGGCGCTTTCCGCCAAAAAGTACGACGCGGTCGTCATGCAGATAACCCGTCGCTGTACTCCCAACGTGGCGGCGATCGAAGCCAAAGAACTTGCGGCGTTAAGAGAAATTATGCCGCTTATCAAGGCTAACTGCGAAAACGTTTTCTTCTTTACGCTTGACGGCAGCGCCAACCCGACCAAATTCAAAGTAAACGAAGAAGGCACCTATTCGACCGACGGAAACGATAACTGCACCGCCGCCGAGTGCACGCAGTATTTTGCCAACCTTGCCAAGGCTTGGTCTGAAGAATTCGGAGTCGGCGCTATCTATTACGGAAGCCTGTATCTCGAATACACCGCCGGCGGCATTACTCCTTCGAGCGACGAGATAGGCTATTTGAGAGCCTGCGCGATTTACGACGCGGTAATGGCTAAAACCGTTCCCGCCGATTGTACGGAATACTGTTCGCTTTCGGAACAGGTCGCTCTTACTATCCGCGCGCTCGCCGAAAAAGGTACTACCTATCCCGAACCCGAACAAGTCGGATCGTATAACGTACTCGTTCTCGGTTCTTCGTACATGAACAACCACGATATGTACACGCAGCTCGGCGCTGTCAAGTACGCCGCCGACGGCGTTGCCGTCGACGTTACGAGAGTCACGAGCGATTCCTTCACCTTCAACGACTTAAAGGAAGGCGGCACGCTTCGTGAAAAACTCGAAACGGCGCTTTCCGCTAAAGAATACGACGCGGTCGTCATGCAGATAACCCGCCGTTGCACGCCCAACTCCGCCGCCGTGGAAGCAAGCGAACTCGCCGCTCTCGAAGTCGTTATGCCTACGATAAAAGGAAACTGCGAAAACGTCTTCTTCTTTATCCTTGACGGCAACGCCAACCCGACCAAGTTCAAAGTAAACGAAAGCGGAACGTATTCTTCCGACGGTAAAGACACCTGCACGGCTATCGAATGCACGCAATACTATGCAAATCTTGCAAAGGCGTGGTCGGAAAAATTCGGCGTAGGCGCTATCTATTACGGAAGCGCGTTCGTTCAGTACGGTCTTGACGGCAACACGATCGCCGGCAACGAGACGGGTTATATGAGAGCTTGCGCCGTGTATAACGCGGTAACGGGCAAAAAACTTTCCGCCGACTGCAAGGAATACTGCTCCATAGAAGAACAAAAGGCGCTTTCTCTCCGCGCTTACGCCGAGAAAGCGGGCGAATATTTCGTCATCACCGAACCGCAGCCGCAGGAACCCGACGATCCCGAAGAACCTGGCGAAAAGACCGATTACAATATTTTGGTTCTCGGCTCCGACCTTATGAGCAATTACTCGATGGAGACGGCTTTAGGCGCAATCGTCACCGAGCAGAAAAAACTTACGGTCAACGTTCGGTACGTAAAGAGCAACGATACCGTTATCAACAATTTCGCTACCGACGGCGACGATTTACGTAACGCCATGCTCGAAGCTTTAAATACCACCGAGTGGGACGCCGTCATTATACAGATATCTCGTCGTATGACTAAGTCGGCTTCCGACGTTGAAGCTTCCGAACGCGCGGCTCTTGCGTCTATTTTGCCGACGATAAGGGAAAACACCGATAATATTTATCTGTTCTATCTCACGAGCGCCGCCGACCCCACCATCTTCACCACGGAAGGCGGAGCCGTCGGTTACACGAGCACGGGCAATAAGGAAGATTACGCTTCGCAGACCACCGCCACCGAAAAGGACGGCGTTCAGGTCGGTATCAAGTATTTTGACGACGTCGCGAGAAGTTGGGCTGCCGAATTCGGTATCAAGTATATCCCGTACGGCAGAGCTTATAACAATTACGGCTCCATCTCCAAGAGCGACGCTCACGCTTACCTGCGCGCGATCACCGTTTATCAGATGATATTCGGCGAAGCCGCCCCCAACAACACCACGGGCGCGGGCAGCACTTCTTCTTCGGGCGCCACCAAGCTTCGCACCGCCGCGAATAACGCTTGCACGGAAGCGCTCGCGTATCTTTCGACGCTCGAAACGGAAGACGAGAACGAAGGCAACGAATAAAATTATTTCACTAAAAATCGAATAACTATTGAAAAAGCGGCTTTTCCGTTGTATAATAATTACTACGGGAAAGCCGCGGATTTTTTATTAACACTTTTTCTTGCGAGGCAAGAAAAAGTCGTTATTGCTTAGGTGTCGTGAGCGACTTAACGGCGAAAATGAATCCCGCCTTGTCGCTCTCGGCGTTATTATATAAATTTATTAACACTTTTTCGCTGTCGCGAAAAAGTCGTTAGCGCTTAGGGGTCGGAGCCGCTTGACGCGGAAAGTAAATTCCCGCTACGGCTCTCGGCGTAAAGTATTTATTGACATTTTTTTCCTGTCGCAAAAAAATCGTTAGACTGTCGGTCGGAGCCGCAAAGCCTTAGGCAGTTATATTTTGACTGTCGTCAAAGTTATATTCGGCTTACGCCGAGTTATATTTGCCTTTCGGCAAGCGATATTTTCGCTAACGCGAAAGTCGAATTAAGGATTATATTATAATAATTTATCGGCGTTTTTAGCCCGAAGGCTTGCAGGGGGAATAAAAAATCGCTTCGACCGATAATTCCGAATCTCTTCGTTTCGGAACGGAAAACTCTTGAAATATCAATAAAGATTCAGAAAACAAAAATAATAAAAGGAACAACTATGTGGAGTAAAGAAAAAGCCCGGGCGTGGTATAATTCGCAGCCGTGGATACGCGGGTGCAATTATATGAGCGCCGATTGCGCGAACAGAGTCGATCAATGGCAGGAACTCGGCTTTGAAGAAAAACTCGCCACCGCCGACAAGGAACTCGCGCTCGCGGCGGAACTCGGGTTCAATTCGATAAGGATAATCCCCGAATTCATCGTGTGGAAAAAGGATCACGACGGGTTTATGGAACGCTTCGACAGATATCTCGAAACGGCGCGTAAACACGGGATTTCTTGCATGGTCGTCTTCGGAAACGACTGTATGCCGCCCAAAGAAGAGTTGCTTAAAAGGCTCGAACTCGGACCGCAGAGTTACGCGCTCGGCTATCACGGCGGGCGAGTGGTTTCACAGCACGGCGTTTTCGTCGGCGCCGGTTACAGCCTTTTGGACGAGCCCGAGCTTGCGCTCGAACATTACGAGTGGGTGCGCGAGATAATAACGAAGTATAAGGACGACGAACGCGTTATCGTTTGGGATCTCTTCAACGAGCCGAGCAATTCTTCAAGGGGCAACATGTCGCTTCCGAACTTGAAAAAGTTCTTTGAAATAGCCCGTGAGATAAACCCTGTCCAGCCGCTTACGACAGCCGCCTGGAACTGGAAAAGCGCCGATATAAGCGCGTTATCCGAGTGCGAACGCTTCGCTCTCGAAAATTCCGATATAATTTCTTACCACAATTACGCGTCGTACGAGTATAACGTAGAGATAATCGCCGAGCTTAAAAAACTCGGCAGACCTATTCTTTGCACGGAGTGGCTCGCGCGGTGCTTCCATAACGACGTAAAAGAAATGTTCCCGCTCTTCTTCCTTGAAAAGATAGGCTGTTATAATTGGGGCTTCGTCGCGGGCAAGTACCAGACTTACGAACCGCCCAACTACGTTTGGGATACGTACGGAAAGTCGCTTCCCGCCGACTTCGATTTCACCAAGTGGTTCCACGACCTTTATCGCCCGAGCCTTCACCCGTACGATCCGAAGGAAGTCGAGCTTATAAAGAAGTTTTGTAAGCTGGCAGACGGAAGGAATTCGGAATAGTCGACCGCAAATTTTGACAAAAATCAAAATTTGCATATCAAAGCAAGCTTTGATATATAGTCGACACGAAATCGCTTTCAGCGATTATCGCAAGCGGCTCCGACTGACAGTTCTAACGACTTTTTCTTGCCCCGAAAGAAAAAGTGCTGATAAACTATTCACTCTCGCTACGCCTTACGGCGTAACCGTTATTTATAATAATAGTTAAATATTTTATCTGTAAAATACTTCTTTGAAAAATTGCATTTTTTCGTAAAAAAACTTGCTTAAAAGCTTGAAAAGCGGTACAATAAAACGTGTACTTCGAAAAAAGTCGAAGTACAAAGCTGATATTTTCAATTTTTCAAATAAAGTATTGACGGTTTTTTCGTACGTGGTATAATATAAACGTACAAGGGTGTAGTATTCGCCGCGAGCGAAAAAAGCCGTATTCAGCTTTATTGCCGCAGGAGAAAGTATGAAAAAAGAAGTTCATTACGACCTTACGCAGGACGGCGAAGTCGACGCGGTATGCCAGGCGCTCGCGTCGTCGTCAAGGCGAAAGATACTCGGGCTTTTAAGAAAGGGCAGTTACACCATAAACGAGATAGGCGTGATACTCAATATTCCGCTTTCCACGCTCTCGACGCACATGGCTATCTTAAAGCAGGCGAAGCTCATTAACGTTTCAAAGACGAGCGGGGTAAGGGGAAGCTCGAAGATGATTTCCCGCCGCTGCGATACCGTCAGGATAGAGTTCGACGATATCGACACGCCCGTCGAAGAGAAGATAAAGACCATGTCGCTCGAGATACCTATCGGCAGTTATACTGACGTTAAAGCGTCGAATATCTGCGGGATAGCTTCCGACAAAGAATTTATAGGCGTAGACGATATGCCTTCGGCGTTTTTCCACCCGTCGCGCATGAGCGCGGGGATACTGTGGTTTTCGCACGGGTACGTCGAGTACCGCATACCCAACTACTACCTTTACGGGCATAGAGCTTTCGTTCTGAACGTCAGCCTGGAGCTGTGTTCGGAAGCTCCCAACTTCAATATGGAGTGGCCTTCGGATATAACGTTCTGGATAAACGGGAAAGAGATATGCACTTACACTTCTCTCGGCGACTACGGCGACCGCCGCGGAACGCTCACGCCCAAATGGTGGTCGGAGTTTTCAACTCAATACGGGTTGATGAAGAATATAAGAGTCGACGGTTACGGCGTGTTCATTGACGCCGAAAAGGCGGGCGACACGGAGATAGATACTTTAAAACTCGAAGAAAACGAGTATTTCACTTTAAGGATAGGCGTCAAGGACGACGCGCGCCACAGGGGCGGGCTGAATATCTTCGGCAAGACCTTCGGCGACTATCCGCAGGACATAATCGTCAGAGTAGACTACGTGTAAAATGAAGCGTGAAACGTTAGAATTCTGGAAAAACTTCGGCGCGAACTGGACTTCGCTTCTTGCCGCCAACGTCCTTCTTTTTCCGTTCATGCTCCCGCTCGCCGCGTGGATAATAATCTGCCAGTGCTACTCTTCGCTGATAATGATAAGCGGCGCGCCGTTTTACTATTATTATATAATAAGTTACGGCGGCTTGCTTTTGACCACGCTGTTGTATTTTATCGGGCTTTCGGGCTACGTAAACGCCGTTGCTGGGATAGTTTTTCAACTTCGCGGCGACGTGCGACAGATGTTTAAGGAAGGTTTAAAAAAGAACGTCGGCAGGTACTTACTCAATGGGCTTGCCGTATGGGGCTCGGCGACGATAGCCGTCGCTTCTTCCGTGATATGGCTCGCAACCGACTTCAACGTTCTGTTTATAGGCGCGGCAGTCGCGATAAGCTTGTTGCAGACGCTTATAGTCGTGCCCACGGCGTTTCTCAACATGGCGCAGAACGTGTTTTTTGAAGACAAGATGGGCGATACGCTCAAAAATTCGCTTAAAATTCTGCTCGTAAAGCCGTCGGTAACGCTGTTTGCGGCGCTTGCCGTGTTGCCGTTCGCGATAACGATAATACTTCCGTTCGTGGCGCAGACTTCGGCGTGGATACTTTACGGCTTTGCCTTCGTCACCTTTTCGGCGGTATCCTTCCTTTTGAAGGCTAAACGGACGTTCGACGGAATAACGGGAATCGGGAATCAGGAATAGTCGACCGCAAATTTTGACAAAATCAATATTTGCATATCAAAGCGAGCTTTGATATATAGTCGACGTAAATTGCTTTGCAATTTACAGTAATCAGTAATTGTAGTCGAAGCGATTTTGCCTTGTGGCGCGGGCTCAAGCCTTCGGGCTAAAATCGCCGATAAATTATTATAATATAATCCTTAATTCGACTTTCGCGTAAGCGAAAATATCACTTGCCGAAAGGCAAATATAACTCGGCGTAAGCCGAATATAACTTTGACGATAGTCAAAATATAACTACCTAAGGCTTTTGCGGCTCACGATACCTAAGCAATAATGACTTTTTCTTGCGAGGCAAGAAAAAGTGTAAAAAAAAATATAAGGAGAATAAAAAGATGAAGAAAAGAAGTTTTCTTATCGTACTCATGTGCGCGTTACTGTGCGCTTCGCTTTCCGTATTCGTCGCTTGCGATAACGGCAATTCGGATCCCAAGAACAGCACTTCGACAAATCAAGGCACAGGCAATTCCGACAATCCTTCAAGTTACACGGTAACTTTCGTCGGACTTAAAACGACGACTCAGACGGTCCCCGCCGGCGGAACGGTTTCCGAACCTTCCGGGCAACTCAAAAAATCGGGCTACGAATTTTTAGGTTGGTACCTTGGCGACACGCTTTACGATTGGAATACTCCCGTGACGAAGAACATAACTCTTGAAGCAAAATTTGAAAAAGCCACTTTCTCGGTAGCGCACGGCGTTGCGTTCAAAGACGGAACGAATATCGTTACCGCTTCGAGCGACGCGCTTATTCTCGTTGAAGACAATGCTTTCGGCGAAGGTTCCTTTACGGTAGACGTTACTCCCGTCACCGCCAACGACTGCGGCGTTATCTTCGGCGTTACCGAAGCCGCTCCCGAAAACTTCTGGGAAGACACGCACTACTACTGCGCTCTTATCAATAAAGACGGCATCTTCCTTATGGCTGAAGTCGACGTCGCCGCCGCTTCTCCCTGGAACGAACTCGATTCTTCCGAAGCTTTCAGATCGACTTACGATCCTTCCAAGAAATATACTTTCAAAGTAGGTTACGTTGAAGACGGCGAAAACGGTTACGCTACGGTAAGCGTAAACGGCGAAGTAGTCGCGAACGTTCCCACGGGCAAACTTACGGGCGCCAAGTTCGGTATGCGCGCGCAGGGTTCGGGCACTATCTTCGGAGCCGCGACTTTCGACGCGGACGACAAACCCGCTTACAACGCTCCCAAAAAGGTTGGCGACTTCACCGTATATAACGGTAAATTCACGCCTTTCGGCGCAGGCGTTTCCAGCCTTGGTGACGAAAGAAACGTTGCGTTATACACCGACGGAAAACTCGAAAGCGGCGAAATAACCGTTAAACTTTCCAAACTCGAAAACGCAAGGGACGACGGTATCATCTTCTGCGTAGACAGAGCTAACCGCACGAATTTCTGGGAAGAAAAGGGCGTAAGCTATTACTTCTTCTTTATGAACGTTGACAACAGACCTTATCTCGGCAAAGTAACGGGCTCTGCGAGCAACCCCTGGCAGGAACTCTCCGTTGCCGAACAGCTCCCGCTCGCACAAAGCTACGAGCTTAAAGTAGAATTCACGGCAGGGCTTATCCGCTGCTACGTAAACGGCGAACTCGTTATCACCGCAAGCGACAGCGCTCCGCTTCTCGGCACCGAATTCGGTTTGAGAGCCGGCGGACTTATGGCTACTTACGAAAACTTCGCTTTCGTTGAAAAACAGGTCGAAATCACCGCTCCCGAAGGCTATTCGATAAAAGAAGGCGTATTCCGCGCGGTAGGCAGCAACGTTCAGGCTCTTTCCGTTAAATCTCTCGCGGTCAAAGACGGTCAGGAATTCATCTCCGGCACTTATACCGCTACCGTCACCGCCAACGGCGACAGCGGGCTCGTATTCGGGCTTTCCGACGGCGATCTCGAAGCTTACTTCGAAACCGAGGGCGTAAGCTATTACTTCTTCTACATCAACAAGGGCGGCCACCCCGTTCTCGCGTACGTTGACGACGGCGCTTACGCAAACCTTAAAGTATCGACGCTCGCCGCTATGTACAACTCGGGCAAGGAATACAAGCTCACCGTCGTTATCAAAGACGGCACGGCTTACTGCTACGTAGACAACACGCTCCACGCTAAATATCAGGTGACTCTACCCGGCACGAAGGTCGGTTTAAGGGGTTACACGGGCGCAAGCTTCGGCAATATCGCGATAACCGAAACTGCCGATATCTTAACGACGGACACTCTTATCTTCGGTCACTCCTACACCGAACTTTGGTACACGTATAGGACGGATTTCTCCGAACTTACCGACATTATGAATATCGGTATCGGCGGAACGCAGTCTCCCGACTGGACGAAGCTTGCCGACGAAGTCGCGACCTACAACTTCACGAGAGCTATCTATATGATAGGTATCAACGACTTCAACCCCTATAACACTACGGTAAGCGCGCAGAGCGTATTCAACGAGATAAAGACGACTCTCGAAAGGATACACACGCTTCTTCCCGAAGCCGAAATAGCTCTTATCAACGTCAACAGAGTTCCGCTCGCGGAAAAGCACAATTTCTACGAAATGATTGATAAATGCAACGAACTCATGGCAGAATTCGCCGCAGAAAACGATTACGTCAAACTCGTTGACTTCGCTTCCGCGGTTATCGACGAAAACGGCAATTTCAAAGCTTACTTCAGCCCCGACCAGTTGCACCTTAACGCAGCCGGCTACGCAAAACTTACCGAGCTCGTCAAAAAAGCTCTCAAAATAGGCGTAAACGAATAATAATTCGTCAAAATTCAAATCGAACGCCTTGCCGAACGGTTTTCCGTTCGGCAAAGCTACACGATAAAAAACAGAACAATAAAGGAGAAAAATATGAAATTCAAAAAACTTGCAGCAATGATGCTTTCGTCGCTCATGCTAGTTAGCGCGTGCGCGCTTACGGCTTGTGATAACGGTGAGAACGTTACCGACGGAAAGACCAAAGTTTCCTTCTGGTACTGGGGCTCTTCAGCCGAAGTTTCCGTCTACAACCAGCTCATCAATACTTATATGGATCTTAACGACGACGTAGTTATCGTTCCCACGCACTACGAATCGACTACTTATATGACCAAGTTCCAAAGCGAAAAGACCAAACCCGACGTATTCTTCATGCCCGATACCGACTTCGTTCAGTGGGCTGACGCCGGCACGATGCTCCCGCTCGACAGCTACGTTACTGCGAGTGAAATAGGCGGTCTTTGGGAAACGGGTATCAACGAATACTACTATAATATGGACGCCAAAACGCTCGGCAAAAGTTCGGGCGCGAAGCTTTACGGCTTCCCCAAGGATCTCGGCCCCGTAACGCTTGCTTACAACAAGACCGTTCTCGACAGACAGATCGCCGCAAACAAGCTCAACTCCGCCGATGTTTACGCAAAACTCAACAAGCTTCAGCCCATGACCTGGGACGAGTTCGCGCAGCTTTGTAAAGACCTTACCGCCGACCAGAATACTTCGGGCGCAAACAGACTTTACGCTATTCCTTACTGCGAAATGGACGCTATGCTCTACTCGGGCGGCGCCGATTACTTCGACAAGAACGACCGTACCAAACAAGGTATCGACGAAGCTTTCATTCAGGCTATAACCTATATCGTTCAGCTCGCTACCGTTCACGGCGTAATGCCCGACTCCGACCACAGCGGCGACAACGCTTACACGCTGTTTGAAAACGGCAAGACCATCTTCACCTGGATAGGGCCTTGGGACAACGCCGACTTCTGGGCTAACCCCGATCTTAAATACGACATTATCCCCGTTCCCTACAACTCCAACATCGCGCACGCCAAGTCTACTTCCATGATAGGTTCGATGTGCTACGGCGTTTCGGCAAGATCCAACGTTAAAGAAGAAGCCGTAAAATTCGCTAAATGGCTGTGCATGGGCAGCGAATGTCAGAATATGACCATGTATCTCGGTCAGCAGGTACCCAACATCAAATCTCTTGCTTCGGCTTATATTTCCGACGAAGGCGATTGGGTTTGCAAAACGGCTACCAACACCAAAGTTCTTCCCGAAAGCCGTTCGCTGTTCGTAGACATTATGGACGGCGACTCCGACACCTTCGGCTTCTGGGCAGCCGCCGGCAAGACCGACGTTATCTCGGGTAGGACGCGCGCGCTTTACTACACCTACGGCAGCACCTGGAAAGATAACTTCACCGATTATCTTGCTACTCAGCACGTCTGGGATATGAAATCGGCAGACGACATAAGAGCAAAACTCGAAGCGTACCGCACTAATCTCCAACACGACCTTGACGGTATGTATTCTTACTGGAGAGGCTGATAGCCTTACCCGAAAGCGGAATTCTTATACGAGTTCCGTTCAAAAGAAAGAATAAAGACTTTTCTCGCGCCGCGGCAACGCAAAGCTTTGCCGCGGCGTAAATAAAATTATCACGGTTTTTAACGATATGACAAAGTCAAACAGAAAACTTTATACGAAGGAAAAGAGAACGGCGTTCGCGTTTATCACGTTGCCGCTTATAGGGTTTTCGGTGTTTACACTCTTTTCGCTCGTGGCGGTGCTCGTATTTTCTTTCGCAGATTACAACACTTACCGCGAAACGTTCGATTTCAGCAAGCCCTTTCAGAACTTCGTAAACCTTTTCACCAACGATACTTACAGTAACGCGTTTTTCCGTTCCATCGGAAACACCGTGCTCCTTCTTATCGGTATTCCGATAGGCATGGTAGCGGGGCTTTTCGTGGCGGCGCTCCTTCAATCGAAGGCGGTCAAAAAGGGCAGTAAGGTGTTTCAGGTACTTTACTATCTTCCCGCAGTCACGAGCGCGGTTGCGGTAAATCTCGTGTTCCGCTATATCTTCAACCCGTCGTACGGTCTTATCAACAGGCTGTTCGACGCCGATATACCGTGGTTTTCAAATGAGTGGCTGATAAAGATAGCCATTATTCTGAAAAACACGTGGAGCAGTATGGGCGGCACGATGATCCTGTATATCGCGGGCATGCTCGCGATACCGCAGAGCTATTACGAATCCGCCGACGTCGACGGGGCTTCGCCGCTGCGCAAGTTTTTCAGCATAACCTTCCCGCTCCTTACCCCCACGACCTTTTACATAATAATTACGAGCGTTATCGGCGGCTTGCAGTCTTATGCGGACGCGCAGATCTTCGGCGCGGGCGCCGCAGGCTCGCAGACGATAGTCTGGTTTATCTGGAACTACGGCATCAATCAAGGAAAACAAGGTCTTGCAAGCGCGGCGTCACTCGTCCTTGCGGTGTTCATAATGATAGTCACCGTAATACAATTCCGCTACTCCAACAAGTGGGTATACGAAGATTAACGGGGTGATAATATGAGTGAACTTACGAAAAAACTGACCGTAAACCACGTAAAACGCAAATACTCGGCGAAGGATATAATCATCAAAGTAGTCCTTTACGCCGTTCTCGTTATCATCGCGTTCTTTACGTTGTTCCCTTACGTCTGGATGCTTCTTACGTCCTTCAAGACCAACGCCGAAGCAACTTCCGTAGAGCTTAAACTCTTCCCCGAAGTCTTTAAGTTCGACAGCTACGTCAAACTCACGCAGCTAAAAGAGCTTCAGATAAGCGACGCTTCGTTTTTAAGAGCGATGCTCAACACGCTGATAATAGAAGTCACCGTTATCCCCATAGGTACTTTCGTCGCGGCGCTGGCGGCGTTCTCGTTCGCAAAGATGCGTTTGCCGCACAAGAGATTTTTCCTTCTCTTTCTGATGAGCGGCATGATGGTACCTTACGCCGCGGTACTTCTTCCGCAGTACAGAGCTTTCTCGGCTATCGGCTGGGTGGGCAACGAAGGATTTTCGCAGATGCTTCCGCTTATTATCCCGGGCTTTTTCGGCAACGTGGGCATGATGTTCTTCTTTATCCAGTACATGAAGTCCACGCCTAACGCGCTCATCGAAGCGGGCAGAATAGACGGCGCAAGCTGGATGAAGATATTCATAAGGATAATTATTCCCGTAATAGTCCCCGCCATTGCCGCGCAAGTAATATTCTGGTTCCTCGGGATATGGAACGACTTCTTCGCTCCTTCCATCTATCTCAGCAGAGATTGGCTCACGCTTCAGGCGCTCATCTCTCAGCTCAACGACAGTCTTGCGCGCCGCGCGGATATCCCGCTCGTTATGGCAGGCTCCACGCTCGGAAGTATACCGATGATAGTGATCTACGTGTTCTTCCAAAGATACTTTATACAGTCGCTCGCTCTGACGGGTATAAAAGAGTGACGGGATATAAAGTGGTCCGCATAAATCGTTTTACTTAAAAAAAATCGTTCAGAACTTGATTATTGCCGAAAAAATTGTTATAATGGTAAACGGAACGTCAGAAAAGCGCAAAAAAGCGTTTACTATCCGAGAAATTACCGTTTTTACGATCGCAGCGGCGATAAAAAACGACGCAAGAATAAATCAACGGAGATAATATGAAAAAATTTCTTGTATTCATTATGGCGCTTATGACGGTTATGACCCTGGCGCTCGTCGGTTGCGACTCAAACGGTCAACAGTCGACCGAGCAGGGGCTCGATCCCAACGCGCCCAAGTCAAGCCCGTTCGCTTTTCAAGGCAACGTCGTTGCCCTTGAAGCGGTCATCGACGGGTACAATAACGACGCGCTCTGGCAAGATCCCAACCGCGTGGAAGTACAATTCGCCAACTGCGAAGTCACCATCGTAAGAAGACCTACCGCCGTTTACCTTTTCTATAAGGTATACGACGTAACTCCCTATCGTTTCGTTGCCACGGGCGACGCCGACGAAGTCACCAAGAGCGACAGCATAGAGTTCTACTTTGACTCTCAATTAAACAGAGCCAACGTTCCGAGCGGCAACTGCTATCAGGTAAACCTCGGGCGCGACGGCAGAACGCGTATTCTCGCTGGCGCCACCAACTCCTTCGATAAATGGCTGGCTCTTTACAACTTCGAAGTAAGAGAAGGCGACTTTAATAACGGCGATTACGATTACTATTACGTCGAAGCCGTAGTTCCCGCCGCTCAGATGAACATGACCGCAGACAACGCTATCGGTATAGCTTTCGGTCAGGTAGACAGAGTTGACGAAAGAAACGTCGACCTTCAGAAGTATTACACCTGGACGGGTATCGTCTACAAAGGCAACTTCGTCGATCCGCAGATACCTTCCACTTACGTCGTATTATCGCCCGTAAGTCTTATTTCCGGCGAACCGAACAGACTTTACACTTACGACGAATATTGCAGTCTTACCGGTAAGGGAGGTAAAGCATAATGAAGAAAAAATTATTCGCATTGATAGTAACTGCCGCTTTATTGACGCAAACGGGCATGCTTACGGCGTGCAACAATAATTCCGGCCAATCTTCGGAAGAAACTCCCGCTTCCACCAAGCCTTACGACGGAGAAACGTTCACTATGCCGAATTTCGAGTACGAAACGTATAACAATTTGGACTTTTCCGACTATAACGTCGACGGTACGATCATGGATTCGCTCATCGGCGAACAGTGGACCAAATACGGCGTAGGCGATCCGTACGTTTTCCGCTTCGACGGCACTTACTATATGTATTGTTCGACCAAGAACAATATGGACGGCGTAAGAGCCTGGAAGAGCAGCGACCTTATCCACTGGAACAAATGTAATCCCGACGGGCTTACCGTGGAAGGCGAACAGGTTCTTCCTTCGGGATACGTTTCGATGGACCCGACCATCAACGGCGCTTACGCGCCCGAAGTTTACTACTTCAACGGCACGTTCTATATGTATTCGAGCCCCAAGGGTAAAGGCCACTACGTTTACACGTCGGCTTCTCCCGAAGGTCCGTTCGTAAGAGCCACCGATAACTTCGGTATGAACATAGACGGCTCCGTCTTTATCGACGACGACGAGAGCATGTACTTCTTATCGGCAAACGGCGGCGGCATCGCCATCAGAACGATGAAGGATATGAAATCGTTCGACGCAACTTCTCCCGATTACCGCTCGGTAGTTCTTCCCAACACCGATATCGGCGGTTGGACGGAAGGCCCCATGCTCATCAAGCGCGACGGTATCTACTATATGACTTATACCGGTTCCAACGTTCTTTCCGAAGGCTACCGCGTATCTTACAGCACCGAGTTCGACGGCAAACCGCTCGCAACGCGTTCGGCGTTCACGAAGGGCGTAGACCTTCCGATGCTTCTCGAAGTCAACGAAGAAGAAAACTTCAAAGGTCTTGGTCACAGCTCGACCGTTTTAGGTCCCGACCTCGACAGCTATTATATCGTCTATCACACCCTTAAAGTTCCCGCAGGTCCCTACCGCAGTATGGCGATAGACAGGCTCGTTTTCAACGGAACGCAGATGAGCGTTCAGTCCAACGCGAACGGCTCTATTGCCGCAACTATGCCCGAATATCAGGCTGACTACGGCGCGATGCTCACCGCTCAGAACGGCAAACTGCTCACCCCCGTTTCCACCGGCAAGAGATTTTCCGCCGAGTTCAACTTCTTCGGCGACGACGTTAAGACTATCGTTTCTTACAACGGCGAAAACGATTACGCGTTCGTCAGAACGTCTTACTCCGAACACAAGATCGAGCTCGTAAAACACGGCGCTACCGATACGGTCGTCGCTACCGGCACGCTTAAAAACGACTTCGATCCCGAAGTTCTCCACACCGTGAGAGTGGCTTACAGGGAAGGCAGAGCCGACGTTTACTTCGACAATATGAGAAAGATCGCCGACGCGGCTATAACTCTTGACGGCGGCAAGATAGGTTACGAAAACGTTACCGCAGGCAACGTTTCCACCACCACTTTCAGCTCCGCCGCTCGCGGAAGCTCCGACGCCACCGAACTTAAAACCACGGGTGTTTCGATAGGTTCTTCCAACTATATCCCCGCGGGCGAATACGAAAACTTCACTTCCTATAAGTTCAGCGCGGGCACCGAACTCTTCGCGACGGAAATAGCTCCCGAATATCTTGACGATCTCGGCTACAACGGCACTTATTCGCTTAAATTCGGCGCCAAAGGCGATTTTGCAAGATACCTTGCCTACACCAAAAAAGCGGGGCGTTACGGTTTAAGACTTACGTACGAAGCAAAGTACGCGGGCAAGAAGATAGGCGTTCAGTTCGGTAACGGAAAAGTCGACTCTATCGTTTTACCGAGAATCGAAACGAGCGAAGAAGGTTGCGTCGTATCGACGTTCGTCGACGAAGCCGACCTTACCGCCGGTCCGCAGATAATAACTATTTACGGCGAAGATACGGGCGTCGCGTTCATTTCGTTCAGCCTGGAAGAAAAGTCCTACGGGCCTTTCACCTTCTCCAACTCGCTTGAAACGGTAATGTCGGAAGGCGCCATCTATACCACGATGTATCGTCAGGTGGACGGCGGCCACGCCACCCGTGAAGGCAGCATCATGCTCTGCTATATCGGCGACCGTACTTTAAGCGACTTCGAAGTCGAAATCGATATGAAGTTTATCAAGGAGAACGCCTACAAAGCGGGGCTTTTAATCCGCGGTCAGAACTTCGCGACTGCCGCTTCCGACGGTATCAACTCCATTCAGGGTTACTTCGTAGCTCTCGATACGAGGCTGGTAACGCTCAGTAAGTTCAACTACGGCGACACGTTCACCAACGTTTGCGCCGAGCCGCACGGCGTTGCGAGAACCGAACTTACCGAACACCTGTTCCATATCAAAGTGAGAGCCAAAGGAAACACCGTTACCGTTTTCGTTGACGGGAAAGAAATCTTGTCTTACACCGACGCTCACGCCTTCCTGACCGGTCATATCGGTCTTTACGACGACGGCGCCGAAGTAATTTATAAAAACATCTCAATCAAAGGAATCTGAAAAAAGGAATTACAACCGTGAAAGCTAACCACGTACATTGCAGAATCAAAGATTACCCTCGTCCGCAGTTCGTAAGAAACGAATGGACTAATCTCAACGGAAAATGGGATTTCCGTTTTGACGACGAACAAATCGGCTTGAAAAACGACTATGCTCGCGGCTTTGAGCCCGAAACGACGATAAACGTTCCCTTTGCCTTCCAGACGGAGGCAAGCGGGATCGGCCGCGAACAGACTTGCCCGCTTATCTGGTATCAGAAAAAGCTTCAACTCTCGTTTGCCGAAGGCGAAGAGATCCTTCTTCATCTCGAAGGCAGCGACTGGGATACCGAAGTATATCTCAACGGCAGATTCTGCGGAAAAGACACCGGTTGCTATCACCGTGAAACGTTTAACCTTACCCCTTGCGCAAAGCAGGGAGAAAACCTTCTCGTTTTGGCTATTCGCGACGACTATTCCGAAGGCAAACCCCGCGGAAAACAGCGCGCGAAGGCTTATGACTACGGTTGCTGGTACATAGACACGTCCGGGCTTTATAAAACGGCTTGGCTCGAAAAGGTAAGCTCGCGCCGCATCGAAACGCTCAAAATCACACCTTCGGCGAAAGATAAAAACGTCAACTTCAAACTCGGCTTTGCGGGCAGCGTTGAAAATCTTACGCTCAAAGCCTGCGTAACTTTTGCGGGCGAAAAGGTCGCGTGCGTGGAAATGCCCGCCGCAGAAGCCTCCGACGTTACGCTTTCGCTTGAAAGCAAGCTCGAGCTGTGGAACGTAGGCGACGCAAAGCTTTACGACGTTACTTTCACGCTCTCGGAAGGCGAAACCGTTCTCGATACGGTCATGAGCTACTTCGGCGTGCGCGATATCACTATCGAAGGCGGAAAAGTGCTCGTCAACGGCACGCCCGTATATCAGAAGCTTATTCTCGATCAGGGCTATTGGCACGGCAGCGACCTTACCGCTCCCGACGAGATAGCGCTCGAGGACGATCTTCTCTACACGATGCAGATGGGCTTTAACGGCGCGCGTAAGCACGAAAAGGTCGAAGACGAACGCTTCTTATACTTCGCGGATATCTACGGCTTTATCGTATGGGCGGAAATGCCGTCCGTTTACGGCTTCCCCGTAGACGACCTTGCCAACTTCAAACGCGAGTGGATGCTTGCCGTAAAACAGCAATATAACCACCCCTGCGTATTCACATGGGTACCCTTCAACGAAAGCTGGGGCATCGAACACATAAAAAACGACCTTGCTCAGCAAGCCTTCGTCAACGATATTTATTACGCCACCAAGCTTCTCGATAAAACCCGTCCCGTCGTCACCAACGACGGTTGGGAACACACCATATCCGACTTACTTACCATGCACCACTACACTCAGTCGGGTGAAGAACTTTACAACGTTTACAACACCGTTGAAAAATGTACTTGCGAAAAGTACGCTTCACACTCGCGCGGCGCCTTTGCCGACGGGTACGGCTACACCGGTCAGCCTATTCTCTTATCGGAATTCGGCGGCACGTCCTTCGTGAAAGACGTTACCGGCAACAAGTGGGGCTACGGCGAAAGCGTCAAGAGCGACGAAGAATTCCTTGAAAGGTTTTCGTCACTTATAAACGCAATTTACTCGTGCGAACATATTTCGGGCTTCTGCTACACGCAGCTTACCGACGTTCACCACGAAGTAAACGGGCTTCTCGATTTCGACCGTCACTTCAAACTCCCGCCCGAAAAGATCGCGGAGATCCTCAACAGGAAATAATCGTTTTTTACGAATGATCAGGAGAAAATTATGTCAAAGGTAAGTTTAAAAGGGGTATACAAATATTACGATAAGGCGACCGTCCCCGCGGTAGCCGACTTCAATCTCGAGATCGAAGATAAAGAGTTTATCGTATTCGTAGGACCTTCGGGTTGCGGTAAGTCTACGACTTTGCGTATGGTCGCAGGTCTTGAAGAGATCTCGCAGGGCGAAATATCTATCGGCGACGTAGTAGTAAACAACGTCGAGCCGAAAGACAGGGATATCGCGATGGTATTCCAGAACTACGCTCTCTATCCGCACATGACGGTATACGACAATATCGCATTCGGATTAAGACTTAAAAAGATAGACGATATCAAGCGCGATAAAGAAGGC
>CACXHH010000091.1 GCA_902767455.1 uncultured Eubacteriales bacterium | reverse complement strand
ATCTTCGATTATAAGGCGATAGAGAATATTATCGGGTACAGTTTTTTTGATAAATCTTTACTGCTGAACGCCTTCACGCATAAGTCGTTTACTAACGAGCACAAAGATTATCCGTGCTACGAAAGGCTTGAATTTCTGGGCGATTCCGTGCTCGGATTTATCGTTACCGACTATCTATTCAAAACTTACGACCAACCCGAAGGAAAGCTCACGAAGTTGAAAAGCGAGATAGTTTCCACGCTACCCCTTTCAGCCGTTTTCAGCGACGAAGGGCTCGACGAGTTCGTGTTATGCGGAAACGGAGTTGAACTTTCCGAAAACAGAAAGATCAAGGAAGACGTTTTTGAAGCTCTTATCGGCGCGATTTATCTTGACGGTGGACTAAAAGCCGCGCAAAAATTCGTAATAAGATTTTTGGTAAATTCAAAAAGCCTTAAAAAATCTATTGATCTTGATACGGATTATAAATCGCAAGTCAAAGTTTTTATCGAGAAACGCAAGCTCGGCGAAGTGACTTACGAAGAGATAGAACGGCGCGGGCCCGACCATAAACCCGTTTTTATAATCGCTCTTATGCTTGACGGAAAGGAACTCTCTTCAGGGGAAGGCACATCAAAGCAAAAGGCTGAACAAGACGCCGCAAGATCGGCGCTGCAAAAACTCAAAAGCGAGGGTTTTTAATTGAACTTTGAGAAAATCGAACTTATCGGCTTCAAATCTTTCGCCGATAAATGTGAAATAGTATTCGATAACGGCGTTACTGCGATCGTTGGTCCCAACGGTTGCGGTAAATCAAATATTGCCGACGCCATAAGATGGGTGCTCGGCGAACAGTCAGCTAAATCGTTGCGCGGTTCCTCTATGACCGACGTGATCTTTAACGGTACGCAGAACAGAAAATCGCTTTCGTACTGCGAAGTTTCGCTTTTTTTCGATAACTCCAACAAGATATTCAAAAGCACGGATTATAACGAAGTAATCCTCACTCGTAAACTATTCAGGAACGGCGATAGCGAATACTATATCAATAAACAGCCCGCGAGAATGAGAGATATCGTCGACCTTCTTCACGAATGCGGCGTCAGCAAAAGCGGTTACTCTGTTATAGGGCAGGGTAAAGTTTCGGAAATTCTTTCGTCAAAACCTTCGGACAGGCGCGCTATATTCGAAGAAGCCGTAGGCATCGCGAAATCGAAAGCTTCGCGGCTTGAATCGGAGAGAAAACTCGAGAGAACGCGTGACAATCTCAACAGGATAAACGACATTATCGAAGAGATTAACCGCCAGCTCGAGCCTGCCTCGCGCGCCAAGGAAAAGACACAGAAATTCCTTGAATTTGCGGGTGAATTGAAGTATCACGAAATCAACAACTACCTTTATAAGCGTGAAAACGCAACGAGCGTCAAAGATAAGATCTCGATAAGGATACAAGCTATAATCGAAGAAACTCAGCTTAACGAACGCGAACTTCAAAAATCGACCGACGATTACGCTATCCACATGAAGGAACTAAGCGAGTCGGACGGTAAAATTGCCGAGCTTCACGATCAGATACTCGCCAAATCGCTCGATCAGGAAAAACTTCAAGGGCAGACCAAGGTTTATAACGAGAGAATTTCTTTCTTCAAAACCGAGATCGACAGGCTGAAAAACGACAAAAAAGAACGCAGCGAAAGGCTCGAACTCTTGAATAAAGCGCTGAACGCCAGAAGCAACGAGTTAGTCGGATTCAACGCCGAAATAAGCGAACTCGTCAAGGAAAGAGATACGCTTTCGGAGAAACTTTCGTCCTTGATGACTGAAATTTCAAAGGGCGAAGATCTTAACCTTTCCACGCAGAGCGAGATTTTGAAAACAGCGGAATCTTTGGCGGGGTTAAACAAAAATATCGGATCTCTCGATACTGAAAAGTCGGTATTTACGACCAGACAGCAGGAAACGCTCGAAAAGGTCGACTCTTTAACCAAAGCCATAAAGGCTTTCAATGCCGAAAAATCGGCGATAGAGCTTGAAATTTCATCAGACGAAAAGCTTATCGCCGAGCTTAAAAAACAGATAGAAGAGCTTGAAACGAAGATTTCTTCGCTCAACGAACGCATATCCGAACTTTCAGACAAGGCGTATAAATCAAATCTCGAAATTTCAAACCTTAAATCGAACGTCAAAATTTACGAGAACATAAAGGATTCATACGAAGGCTATCCCGCTTCCGTAAGAAAGCTTATGCTCGACGCGAAGCAGAACGCCGATCTTCAGAAGCGTATAAAAGGTATTGTCGGCAGCGTCATCAAAACGGATAAAAAGTACGGTCAGGCGATCGAAGCCGCGATAGGCAACGCCGTTCAGAACGTTATTACGGCAACGCCCGACGACGCGAGATACCTTCTCGAATACCTTAAACGCACCGACGGCGGCAGGGTTACCTTCCTTCCTGTAAGTTCGGTAAAGCCGCATCAAAACGGCGACGAGATAACCGCCGCTTTAAAGGAAACCGGCAGTTTAGGCCTTGCCACCGAAATAGTCGCTTACGACGGATATTTCCGTAACGTAATAGACTTTTTGCTCGGAAACACTCTCGTCACGGACAATTCGGAAAACGCGCTTTATATAGCTAAAAAATACAAATTCAATTTCAAGATAGTTACTCTTGACGGCGATATTTTCAACCCGAGCGGTTCTATCACGGGCGGTTCGAGAAGATCGAACGGAGTTACCGTTATGTCCGCCGAGAGAATGCTCGAATCTTTCAATGAAAAGATCGCGGAGCTTGAAGCTAAGACGGCTAAAATCAACGCCGAAAAAGAAAGCTTGACGAGCGAAAGCAATTCCTTGGTCGATAAACTTGACAATCTTGAAAACACCATAACGGAAACAAGACAAAAGATTTCCGTTCTGAACGAAAGGCTTTCTTCCGTAGACGCGCTTATCACCGACAGAGAAAATCAACTTCTTGAAAATAAGGAGCTTATCGAATCGGTCGCAGGCAGGCTCGACGCTATTTCAAAACAATACGTTGAGATAGAAGAAGGCAACAAGCTTTTGTCAGAAAAGAAAGATCAGGCTACTACCGAAAGCGAAAAACTTCAGAAAAAATACGAAAAATTACGTTCCGAACGCGACGGCGTACTCGACAGAGTGACCGAGATCAAGGCAAGGCTTTCCTTCCTTGAATCGGAGATAAATGCCGCAAATTCGGATATTATTCGTATGAAGAAGGATATCGAGGACACGAAAGGTATCATTGAAAAAGATACTAACGATATCGAAAACGATTTGGCTGTAATCGATAATTTCTATAAAGAAATAGAAAATCTCACGCTTTCAGACGAAGAGTCTTCGGGCATAAAAGAACTTAAAGAAAACCTCAAAGAGCTTGAATCGAAGAAGCAAAAACTTAACGACGCCATCGCTCAGGACGACTTAAAACGACAGATACATAACAGCGAGCTTACGAAACTTGCCGAAAAACGCCACGAAGAAGAGCTTGCCATCGCGAAAGTCGACAGTGAACTCGAATACATGGAACAGCGCGTTCAGGAAGAATACAAGCTCACTTACGAGGACTGTATCGAACTCCGCGATCCCGAATACAATATTGCCGGCTCAAACCAGGAGATAGAAAGGCTTCGCAGGCGTATCGCCATGCTCGGCAACATCAACGCCGACGCTATCGAAGAGTATAACAGATTGAAAGAACGCCACGACGACCTTCAGGCTCAATTCGACGATCTGCTCAAAGCCGAAGCCGATATCAAAGACGCGATCAAACAGTTGACCGACGACATGCTCGCGACCTTCAACGACGGTTTCGGACAAATCAAAACGCATTTCAAACGCATATTCAAAGAGCTTTTCGGCGGCGGCTCGGCAGACCTTATCCTTGACTATACCGACGTTACCGATCCGCTCGACGCAGGCGTTGAGATCGTTGCCGAACCGCCGGGGAAGAAGCTTCAGAAGATTTCCCTCTTATCGGGCGGCGAAATGTCTTTGACGGCGATAGCAATTCTTTTCGCTATACTTAAATTAAGACCTATGCCTTTCTGCGTTCTCGACGAAATAGAAGCGGCGCTCGACGACGCCAACGTCGAACGTTTCGCAAGATATTTGCAGAACTTCTCAAAGGAAACGCAGTTCATCGTAATAACGCATAAAAAGGTCACGATGGAACTATCCGACGCGCTCTTCGGCGTTACGATGCAGGAAAAAGGCGTATCAAAGATTGTTTCCGTAAAACTCAGCGATATTAAAGATACTTTGGAGGACTGATCTTAAATGGGTTTTTTCAGTAAGATCCACGAAGCGTTAAAAAAGACAAAAAACGCGATAACTTCTAAAATTTCACAAATTTTTACGGGCGATAAGATAGGCGACGACTTTTACGACGACCTTACCGACGTACTGATTTCGTCGGATATTTGCGTAGAAACCGCCGAAGATATCGTCGATAGATTGCACGACAAAATGAAGGCGGAAAAAGTCGCCGATAAAGACGTCGTCATCTCAAACCTT
>CACXHH010000090.1 GCA_902767455.1 uncultured Eubacteriales bacterium | reverse complement strand
GCTTGGGGATTGCTATCTGCGCGGTCACCGTATAGCCGTCGTCGTCTTTATCAACGCCGATGGCGACGACAATAGCCGTTTTTTCTATGTCGATGAGCGCAAAGTCGGAGGTAAAGTATAAAAGGGCGGTCACGGCTCCGAGTATCACGGTGAGTATCGTTCGGCTAAATTTCATTATTCTTTGCTCCTTTTTTTCGTTGTCAAAAGCGTTAAGACGAAAAACGCGGTAAATCCGGCGTAAACGTAGCTCAAAACGTTCGTGTTAAAGCTTAAAATAACGCTCGTCTGCGAGCATAAAAAGGCGGTTGCAAACGCGAGCACGCCGTTTATCGTAAGCGACGGAACGATTGAATTATTGATAGAAAGCGCTCTCGTCACGCACTTTACGGCAAGCATCGTAGGTATCGACAACGCGAAAACCTGCGAAAACATTATAAAGAATATCGCGAGAAAGTCGAACCTGCCGATGTTCGTGACTATCACCGAAAACACGCTCATCGACGGCAGAGCAAAGTTTTGCGACGGGGCTATCTTTCCGTATATCCCGTAAAACGTCGTAACGAATACGAGCGTTAAAAAAGCGCCTGCAAAGTAACTTAAAGTTATTCTCGTCTTGTAAGCTTTTTCGGGGCGGAAGTGACCGCAAAACAGCAGTATATAAATCGAATCGTTCTGCCACGGTAAAGCGCGAAAAAGGGCGTTTACGAAGTTATAGGCAGGCTTTTTGAATATCGGGAGCAGATTTGCGTAGTCCGCCGCGCCGACTGACAGCCCGAGTGCCACCAAAAAACCCGCGCAAGTGAACCATACGGCGATATCCGCGGCTCTTCCGAGTATCTTCAAGCCTTTTACGGATAGATACGCCGAGAAGATAAAGAAAACGAAAAAAGTTATCCTGTCAGGGCTCATTTCGTATACGGTGTTTTCGATATACGCCTTATTTTCGAGCACGGGAAGTAAGCTTTTTACCGTAAGATACGCGGCGATTAGAAAATAAATAATTTTTGCCGCAGGCTTTCCGAAAGTCGTTTCAAGAAGCGAATAAAACGTTCCGTTGCCACGCTTTTCCGACAGGTACAGTATAAAAAGGATCGTAAGACCTTCGATAAGGAAGCTCGTTAAAAGCGTGAGCCAAAGCCCTTCTCCCGCGACCAAAGCTATTTCCGCGGGCATGGAAATAATCTTCGTAACGGGCGAAAACGCCAGAAGTATAAAGCATATCTGGCGCACTTTCAGAGAGTTTTTTTCGTTTATCGTGGCTTTTATGGCGTTCATTTTTCGTCGTTTATTCTCACTTTGTTTTTAGGTTTAAGAGTGACGGGGCGAAGCTTCATATCGGGAAGAAACGCCATAGTTATCCCGTCTTTCAGGTCGCTTTTGACGAGCGGCGAAAACGGCGCGAGAAAGGGCGTGTCGAAGTTTTCGAGCGAAACGAGATATACGATCAGAAGCCCCGTTAAAATAATTATTCCGAACCCGCCGAGCGAGCCTGCGACGAAAAGATAAATAAGGCGCAGAAAGGACATCGAGTCTACGAGTTCCGGCACCGTGTAAAGGCATATCCCGGATAGCGCCATTATCATTATCGTAGGCGTGGAAACGATACCCGCTCTCACCGCCGTATCGCCGAGCACGAGCGCGCCGACGACGGACAAAGCCATGCCTACGTACTTCGGCATGCGGACGCTCGCTTCGTTGAGTATCTCGAACACGAGCAGCGTAAAAAACATTTCGAGCGACGGCGAAAGCGGTATCCCTTTAATGCTGTTGACAATCGTCAAGAGAAAGTTGAGCGGAATTATCTGAAGGTGAAAAAGCTGCGCCGAAACGAACACCGACGGCAAAAGTATCGCAAGCGTTATGGAAATAAGGCGTATGACGCGCGCCATATTCGAGCGGTAAGTGCTTTGAAAATAGTCTTCCGAACTTTGAAAATCTTCAAATAAAAGATAGGGAACGGTGAGAGCTATCGGCGAGCCGTCCACGAGGATACCGACTCTTCCTTCGAGCATTTTCGCCGCGAGTATGTCGGGCTTTTCGGTGTTTCCCGACTGGCGGAATAGCGATGTTTTGCGTTCGGCGATGAACTTTGCGACGTACGAACTGTCGACGGCGCCGTCTACGTCTATTAACGAAACGCGCCTTACGACGGAATTTACGATCTTGTCGTCGGTGACGTTGCTCAAATACAGAACGAAAACGTCCGTTTTGGTTATTCTTCCGACGGTCAGTTTGACAATTTTGAGCTTTTCCGTTTTGAGCCTGCGCCTTATCAGCGAAAGGTTGGTCTTTACGCTCTCGGTAAACCCTTCGCGCGGGCCTTTGACTACCGCGGAAGTAGGCGGCTCGGCGATGGAGCGCGAATCGAACTTCTTCGTGTCTATCGAAAGCGCCGAGCTATCTCCGTCAAAGAGCAGAACGGCTTTCCCGTCTATTACCGAACTTATAACGTCTTTTACTTCTGTCACCACGCGCGTGCCCGGTTTAGGGATGAGCGCCGCGATCTTTTCGGGCTTGGGGAGCGGACGCAACTTATAAAGCGGAGCGAGAACGTATTCGCTCAAAGAAGTCAGGTCGGTCAGAGCGTCGATATATAAAAGCAGGGCGTTGCGCCTTCCCGCTTTTACGTAAGAAAACACCACGTCGCCGTCTTTAAAACGTGTTTTGAATAAAGCTTCGTTCTCGCTTAAATCGCTTGATAGTCGCATACGTAGATTTTTGCCAAAGCCGCGTCGGTTTATACGCGACGAGCGGTTTGCTTTTTAATAACGTTCGATTTTTCGGGATAAAAACAAAAAAACCGTCGCTAAAAACGACGATATGGTTTTTGCGGTAGTAAAATATACTTGCGTTTGGAATAAGAGTAAAAAAGAAAGGAGAGCGCTATGAAGAGTTTTTTATCACGGTTCAAAAACGATTTCAGAAGACGTACCGAGTGTTATAAACGACTGTCCCGTTCGGCTTCAGACGTATTGCCGCGACCGTAAACGGTCGTTCGTCGTCCGAACGGAAGTTCTCGGGCGTATACGGCGTTTTTCCGCTTTTTCGCGTGCGGCGGGCGGCGTGAAAAAACTTACGTCCTAAAAAAACGCGCGTTCCTTTCGGTAAGCGGGGGAAAGGTGCAGGAATACAACGTCATAAGTATATTTGAAAACTACGGCGTCGAACTCGTCGTAGCGGGGCTTATCGCGTGCGCGTTGGCGATAAGCGTCCGAAAATTCGTCGGCGTTTCGGCAAAGGTTTGCCTGGCGCTGGCGTTCCTTTCAGGTTCGGTGTTTGCGTTTTTTGCGGAAATCGCCGTGTTCGGGTTGGACGTCGAACAAGGTCTGAGCAAAGCCGTTACCGCAGGCGCTATCGCCGTGGTGGTGACTTCGTTTATCAAAAAGCTTGCGTTCCTTGACAAAAAGGACGTTAAAGCCAACCTTGAAAAGCTTTTATCGAGCATAGTTTTAAGCGACGAACTCGATAAAGTCGTAGGCGAGATAATCGACAAGATAAAGAGCGAAACGTCTTTTGACGAACAGTCGTTAAAAGAAGTTTTGCGCGAAAACGTCAACGCGAAAATAGACGAAGATACTCTCGATCTCGTCGCTAAATTCATACTACGCGCTTTGGGCGACGATAAGGGCGAAGAGTAAGAAACGCGGCGGCACAATAAAAAGAGTTTGCTATTCATCGTAAAAACAGCGTTTATTGCCGCTTGATTTCTCGGGGCGCGGGCATTTATGCCCGCGCCCCGCTTTTCGTATTAAGAGAAAACGAAAACTGCGGCGGTCGCAAATTGCGACCGCCGCAGTTTCTTATCGTTTATTCGTCGATCTGATATAAGAACTTTTGCGTTTTGATGATTTCGGGTATTATACGATACCGAGTTGCATTACCTGAAGAAGGAGCACGTTTGCAAGCGTGTAGTAAATGGTCGCCGAGACAAGGTCGTTTATGGTGGTAATCAGCGGACCCGAAGCTACCGCGGGATCGATGTGTATCTTTTTGAAGAACATGGGGATAAGCGTTCCGCCAAGGCTTGAAAAGATCATCGCGATAAGCAGCGCCGAGCCTATACACGCGCCGTACGCAAGGCACGTGACGTACGCGAAGTTCTTGAAAACGAGTATATACAGCGAGCATAAAAGCGTGGCTATAAGCCCGATAATAAGCCCGTTCGTAAAGCCGACGCGTACTTCCTTGAATACGAATTTGGCTATATCTTTGCCTGTCAGCGATTCGGAAGAGATAACTCTTATCGTCACCGCAAGGCTCTGCGTGCCGCCGTTACCCGACATATCGAGTATGAGAGATTGGAACGCTACGAGTAGCGGAAGCGCTTCGACGATGTTCTCGAACGCGCCTATAAGTGTTGAAACGACGAGCCCCAAGCCCATCAGTAGCACGAGCCACGGGAGCCTTTTTCCGACGCTTTTAAAGACGGGCTCTTCTAAATCTTCGGCTTTGGTAAGACCTGCGAGTTTAGCGTAGTCGTCGCCGAATTCTTCGTCAACGACGTCGACGAGTTCGTTGCCCGTGATGACGCCGAGTATCTTATTGTCGTGCGATAAAACGGGGATAGAGTCTTCGGACAAGTCCTTTAATTCTTCGATACACTTCGACGTTTCTTCGGTAGCGTAAACGAAGGGGTACGCGGCGACGGTGATATCGTCTACCGTCTGGTTTGAACGCGCGATGACGAGGTCGCGAAGCGAAAACGCTCCCGCGAAAGTTTCGTCTTCGTTGACGACGTAGACGGTGGAGATATTGTCGTTATCGGCGGCTTGGTCTACTACCGACTTCATCGCCTGTTTTATCGGCGTGCCCTTTTTGACGAAAACGAAGTTGGTCGTCATCTGCGAGCCGATAAGGTCGTCGTCGTACTTTTCGATAAGTTTTATGTCTTCTTTGACTTCTTTATCGAGAAGCTCGAATATCTCTTCCCTTTTCTCTTCGGGGAGTTCGTCGAGAACGTCTATAGCTTCGTCGGCGTCCATCTCTTCGATTATGTCCGCCGCCTTTTCGCTCGTGAGTTCGCCGATGAAGTCCTCAACGTCGTCAAGGTAGGAGAAGATTTCCGAAACCCTTTCGTCGCCGAGTATCTTATAAAGCTTTAACCTTTCTTCTTTGGAAAGCGTGGGGAGAACTTCGGCTATATCCGATTCGTGGTAGTCGCTCAGCTTATCGAGAAGCTCCGAAGGGGGAAGGTTGCCGTCTAAAAGTTCGAGTATCTCCTTGGCGTAATCTCGTTTGGGAAGCGGCTCTACCTGAACCGATTGTTCGTCGTTCGGCGTAAAATCTAAATTTTCTTCTTCCATAGTTACCTCCCTGCGAGATGATTTATTCGTTTTTGCGAGTCGCACCGCTTTTTCGCGGTTCAAATTAAGTTTGCGCCTTTTTAGAAGGCTTTATCTCCGCTTTTTCGTCAGCGGTTTTTGGTTACGGATTTAAGGGTGTAAACGAACGTTCCGGCGGCGCTTTTTCCGAGAGATACGAGCGCCGTTATATCGAGTTGAAGGGGAACTTGCATTCTTATAAGGCGCTGACCTTCTTTCGCTCCGCCCTTGGCGTAATTTAAGATAGTGCTGCTTCCCGTATACGTTCCGCCTACGGCAAGAGCCAGCCTGTAAGTATCCGCTCCCGTTATTTTTTCGCCCGAGTTGATATAGGTGACGGGCAACGTTTCTTCGGTAACGGAAGTGTTCTTACCGGCTTCGTCTACCGTCGCAAGCGACGAAAGCGTGAGCGTGCGTTTGGTCTTGGCTGTTGCGTCTATTGACGTGAAGGAAGACGAAAACGTAGTCGTCAGCTTGAACGCCCTTATCGCAAAGAGAAGCGTTTCGTTATCGAAATACGTCTTTTCAAAGACCTTGTCGTAAGTGGTTTCGCCTTTTGCGAGCGTGAAATTGCCGGTGGAAAGTTCTTCGTCAGGCTCGAAGGCGACTACGGCTTTGTTCGCGTCGTGGTCGTAAGTCGTGGTGACGGAATAGACGTAAGCGTCCAAAGTAAAAGCTTTATCCTGATACCCAACGGTGTGCGCGTTTACCGTTCTGTGGCTGTAGATCGGCTTGAACGAAGAGCCTACGCCGAGAAAATCGGCGGTGGTCGTTATTTCGTCGGAAACGGGGGTGACGGTGCCGTCAAGAGTGTAAGAGCCTTCTATCTTTAAAGTCGTGTCGAATCTGTAACAGTGCACGCCGTCGCGTTCGGTGTCGTAAACGCGGGTGACGTAGCTTCCCGAAGAAAGCGTGAACTCAACGGGCGTTTCCTTCGCCGCAGTATACGTTATATCGTAAACGCTCGTTTCGTCTATGGAGCCGACGGTCATAACGTCGGAGTCGGAAAGGAAGTAGCTTCCGCCGATTATCGAAGCCGCGGTCGTGTTACCGAAAGCGCACGCGCTCAAAGAAAATGCGAGCGCAACGGTCAAGGTCAAAGCAAGAAGTTTTTTCATCGCGTATCCTTTTGACGGCGCAAAGGGCTTTTTTGCGTTTTGAGCCGTCGTTTTCTTTCTCCGTTTATTATACCATAAAATTTATAAAAAGCAAAAAGATAGGCGTAAAAAAATAAATTTAGTTTATTTTAATGTTTTTTATTTCCATTTATGTTATAATATATTATGTTAAAACGCGCCCGAAGTAAATCAAGTCGGGCGAACGAAACGATAAACGATGAAACTTATCCGAGCGAAAACGCCCGCAAGGGCGATAGATAAAACGGTTGAGCTCGTAAAAAGCTTCGGCGCCGATCTCGATAAAAGAATTTACGTCTTTTGCGAGAGTCGCGCAACTTTGTCGTACGAGCTCGCGCTCTCTTCAAAGCTCGGCGGAAGCTTCGTCGCGACGATAACGAGCTTCTCACGCTACGTTTCGCTCAATACGCGCGTCGAAAAATATCTCGGAAAAACCGCCGCAACGCTGGTAGTCAGGCGGATAATCGACGAAAACTCGGCAAGGCTGTCAAGGCTCAAACGCGGAAGCGCAAACCTTGCGGTAAACGTATATAACCTTATTTCGCAGTTGAAGTCCGCAAAGGTCACGGTCGACGAAATAAAACGCATCGTCGCATTAGAAAGCGGCGCATTTAAAAGCAAGCTCGAAGATATTGCCGTCGTCTACGAAGAATACGAAAAATTCGTTTCGGATAACGGGTTTACCGACGAAAACAGTTATTTGTCGTTAATGCCGGAACTTCTTCGTCGCGACGAGCGTATCCGCGGCGCAAAAGTCGTCGTTTCGGGCGTTACCAACCTTACGGGAAAAACTGTCGATATACTCGAAACGCTTGAAAAATTGTCTGATTTAAGCGTTGTCACCGTAAGCGCGGACGCTCCGGGCTACGTCAACGAAATATATTATAAAGTTCTCGACCTTTTCAAGACGTGCGAAGTCTTTGACGACGGCGAGCTTGACGACGTTCACGAAGCTATCCTGCGCGGTTTGTTCGATCCCGCAGTATTCAAAAAAGTCGGGCTATATAGCGATAAAGTGCATATTTTTGAGTTTTCCGACGCCACGGCGGAAGCTACGGCGGTCGCTAAACGCATAAGATACGAAGTCGTTAAAAACGGCAGAAGATACAAAGATTTCGTCGTGGCGTGCGCGTCGGTAGCAAATTACGCGCCGCTTTACGAGCGCGTATTCAAGGAATACGATATTCCGCTCTACGCCGACGTGAAACGCGGGCTCAGATTCCATCCGCTCGTGAAATTCACCAACGATATTATAGACCTTCGCAGGCTCAATTATAAACCCGAAACGGCTTTGAAGGTGGTAAAAAACAGGCTGGCTTTTTCGGAAGAAGAGTCCGCGGCGTTTGAAAACTACTTTGCCGAGAATACGCCGTCAAGGCGCATGATGACGAGGGAGTTTTCCGCGCCGAACGCCGAAAAAGTCAGATCGAAGATTATTTCCGCGGCGAACTCATTACCGCTCAAAAACAGCGTTGGCGGATATATAGACGGGCTTTTGAAGATTTTTGACGAGTTCGGCGTATACGAAAACTCCGAAAAGTTAAGTTTGCTCCTTTCGGAAAACGGAGAAGAAGAACTTGCCCGCTTCAATCAGCTTGCGACCAAGTCTTTTTTATCGCTGTTAAACGAAACGGCGCTCGTATCGGGCGACGGTATCGTCGATATATCTCTTTTCAAATCGCTCGTCGCTTCCGCCGTGGGCGCGACGGAAATAAGCCTTATCGCCACGCATTATGATAACGTGTTTATGGGCGATATGACGAGCGCGGCTCAAGCCGAAGCCGAAATTCTTTTCGTAGTCGGCGCAGACTCTTCTCTTCCCGACGTCAAAAAGGACGTCGCGCTCTTGTGCGACCGCGAACTTATCAGAATGGACGGCTATAAGTGCGTTATTGAGCCAAAACTCAAAGTCGTCAACGTCCGCGCGCGCGAAAACGTGCTGACCACGCTCCTTTCCTTTAAAGAAGAACTGTTCGTTTCCCGTTCGCGGCTTGACGCGGGCGGCAACAAGGTCGCTGACAGCGTAGTTATCGACTATCTCGAACGAATTTTCGCGACAAAGTCGGTAAACCCGACGGAGCTTGAAAGGTCTCGCGCCGTATCTTACGGGCAGTACGACTATCTCGCTCCGCGCCCGGCGCTCGTAAGCGCGATAAATTCTTGCGAGAAGTTTTCTTCTTCGGCGATAGACGATCTGAAGTTCGTAAGCGCTTATCTCGCGATAGCCGAAAATAAGGATAAGTCTGCCTATAACTTCGTTATCGACAATATTTCCAAAAATAAAACGCCGCGCCCGCTTGATATTTCATACAAGGGGAAGATCTCGGCGACGCTTATAGAAACTTACTTTTCGTGCCCGTACAAAGCTTTCGGCGACAGAATATTAAGGCTAAAAGAAAAATCGACGGGCGACGTTAAACCGTACGAAACGGGCAATATTTTCCACAACGTCTTTCAGGAGTTCGCGCCGCTTGCCGCGGATATTCCCGAATCGCGCGTTGAGAGCGTGGCGCTGAAAATTGCCGAAAACGTTTTCAAAAAAGACGAATACGCGCGTTATCTCAACAAAAAACAGTACGAAGCCATATTCTCGCTCGTCAAAAAAGAAGTGGTCAAGGCGTGTTTCATCGTCTATCGCGATATATCCGCGAGCGATTTTAAGGTCTGGGGTACGGAAATGTCCTTCTCGAACGTTCCCGGTTCCGACTTTAAAGCAGTCACCATCGACACGAACGACGGGCCCAAACAGGTAAACGGGTTTATCGACAGAGTAGACAAATTCGGCGACTACGTAAGGATAATCGACTATAAGACGGGCGACGTATCGGGTAAAGACTCGGCGCTCAACCTTTATACGGGCAACAGTATTCAGCTGTATTTATATATGAACGCCGTCGCGTCACGCGGGTTGAAACTCGCCGCCGCGCATTACCTTTCGGTAAGCGACGCTTACTGCAAAGAAGGCGCCGTGCCGCTCAATTATACGGGCAAAACGCTTGCCGATAACGAGATAATTTCCCATCTCGATACGAGCGAAACGGGCGGAAACAGCAAAAAACTTTCGATAAAGCATAAGCGCGACGGCAACTTCGATTCCAACTCCAAAGTGCTTAACGAATTCGAGATGAGCGCCTACACGAAATACGCCAGGCGCGTTACCGAAAGCGGCGCGAACGAGATTTACGGCGGCTTGTTTTTGCCAAGCCCGTACACCGAAAAAGCGTGCGAATATTGCAGGCTCAAAGGCATGTGCGGTTACGATTGCGAAACTGGTAAATTTACCCGTAAAGTCGATTCCGTCGACACGCAAACGGTTATAAACGCTCTGTCAAACGGGGAGAACGATGAGCAGATTTACCGATGAACAACTTAAAATAATCAATAAAGATTCGGGCGATCTCGTCGTTACGGCTTCCGCGGGCAGCGGAAAAACGAGCGTTATGACCGAAAGGTATCTCAATCTCGTCGTGAGCGGAAAAGCAAGCGCAGACGATATACTTTGCGTTACTTTTACCCGTCTTGCGGCGGAAGAGCTTCGCACAAGACTCAACAAGGCGCTCCGCTCATCCATCAACGACGCTACCGACGCCCGCGAGATAAAACGGCTCAACGACGAGCTCGATAAACTCGCGCAGGCTTCCATCTGCACGATAGACTCGTTCTGCAACACGCTCGTGAGAAAGTATTTCTACGTAGCCGACGTCGATCCGCAGTTTTCGATAATAGACGAAACGGTTTCGGCAGCGCTTAAAAAGACAGCCGTCGACGAGTTGTTCGAGCAGCTTTACGACGAGGACGACGAAGACCTTTCGCTTTTGCTTAAAACGTTTATCAGATACCGCAGCGACGCCAAGCTCAAAGAAACGATCCTTTATTCAAGCGAGTTTTTATCGAGCGAACAAGACGCCGACGCCTTTATCGAAACGAGCCTTTCAAACTATACCCGTGAAGGCGTAAAAAACGTCGTTGATCGACTTATAGACGGACTTGTCGACAAATGCAAGCCTTTCGTCACGGCGATAGACGAGCTTATTTTCAAGAGCGAAAAGCTCGGCGTGGATAAATACGCCGCCTATCTTGAAGACGTAAAAAGCGATATAGTTTACTTTTTGAATTCCGCTTCGTTCGACGCCGCCGTCGCGTTCGTCACGATAAGCAGAAAAAAACCGAGCGTTCAGCATAAAGACGACTTTGAGAAAAAAGCCCTTTCCGCCGAGATTGACGGCGTGATAAACAAGCTTAAAGCATTGACCAAGCGTTACGCCGAGCTGCTCTCGCAAGATGATATATTTTTCCGTGCCGAAGAAGCCGGCAAGGTCTTGAAGGCGCTGTTTAACGTAGTCAAGAAATTTGAAAACGAGTATTCTTCCATAAAAGCCGACGCAGGCGCGCTCGACTATTCGGATCTGGAACACTACGCGTATAAGATACTTTGCGAAAACGAGATACTCGAAGAGATATTGAAAGAGTACAGATACGTTTTCGTTGACGAATATCAGGACACCAACGGCGTTCAGGAAGCGCTGTTCAAAAAGCTCGGGCACGGCAATCTGTTTATCGTCGGCGACGAAAAACAGAGCATTTACGGCTTCCGCGGCTGTGACAGCAGTCTGTTTTCTTCGCATATCGAAAGCGCGAAGGAAGGCGAGCTTTTCTCTCTCGATAAGAACTTCCGCTCGACGAAAGCCGTCGTAAACGCCGTCAACGCGGTGTTTTCGTCGGTGATGACAGAGCGTACGGTAGGCAAAAACTACTCGGAAAACGCTATGGTCTACGGCGGGCTTTACGGCGATACCGTCGGAAGAGCGCGGATAGTTTCGTTCGATAAGAGAAAGAGAAAAGGCTCTCAACTTCCCGAAGGCGTTTACAGCGTTGAAAAGCACTTGCGGTTGCTTACCGATAAGGCGGGCGGCGGCGAAGAGAGCGCAATACGGCGCATTATCGACGAAGTTTACGGCGAAAAGTATTCGTTCATGCAAAAGGACGGCACCTTTGCCGAAAAAACCATCGGTTACGGCGATATAGCCGTGCTCACCCGCAGAAAATCCGGGCTTGCAGATAAGGTCGTAGCCGAGCTTATAGATAACGGTATCCCCGTAGTTTCCGACTCGAAGAGAAGCATCGGCGAATACCCCGAAATACGTATGCTCGTAAGCCTTTTGGAAGCGCTCGAATATTCCTTCAAAGAAGACTATTCGCTTGCGGCGGCGCTCAAAAGCCCCGTGGGCAATCTTTCAGACGAAGAGTTGTTCTTGATACGCGACACTTTTAAGGACGGAAGCTATTCAGACGCGGTCACAGCGTACAGGAACGGCGTTATCGACGGCGTTTCCGTCAAGCTCAACGAGTTTTTCGCGTATATGGAAAAGCTCATCGTCTTATCGCAGTTCGAAGGGGTGGCGAGTCTTATCAAACGTATGATAGCCGATAAACGACTCGACGTATTTTTCGCTTCGTCCGAGCACGGCGAAGTGCGCGCAAAGCGCGTGGAACGCTTTATCACGGGCTGTGAGAACGGCGGAAACGAATATTCGCTTGCCGATTTCGTCGCCGAAAAGGACGCTATTTTAGAGAATATGACTTTGAACTTCGCGGGGGGCGAAGGCGCCGTTAAAGTTCTCGATATACACCAGTCGAAAGGGCTGGAATTCCCCGTCGTTATTCTCGGCGAGTTAAACGTGAACTTCTTTTCCGTCGGCAGGCGGCAGGAGATAGTTTATTCGCGCAAGTACGGCGTGGGGCTCAACTATTACGATACCGAAAACAAATACGTTTACCCGACGATAGTTAGAAGTTACGTCGCCATGGCAGACGAAGCCAACACTTTTCGCGACGAGATGCGGCTTTTTTACGTCGCTATGACGAGAGCTATGTACGCCCTGTATATGACCGTGGGCGAAGAACTCCCCGAAAAACGCGACGCGTACGATATAGAGAGCGCCGCTAAATTTTCAGACTTTTTGTCGACTTCGGTATGCGAGTACGCTCTCGACGATGATCTTGCCGATACCGCGCCCGTAAAGCCTGACGAAAGAAAGGTCGTATTATCAGGCGGCGCCGACAGTGAAACGGTCAAGGCTATGGACGAGTTCCTGTCGTATTCGTATCCCTACGCCGACGACGTTTACCTGAGCGTCAAACGCACGGTCACGGAAATAGCGCACGCGGCGGCTGACGTTGACGAAGAGCTCCCCGTAGCTTTGCCCGTTTTCGCTTCGGAAAGCGCAAGCGTTGAGCAGGGTAACGCCTACCATAAATTTCTCGAACTATGTTCGCTCGACGTTTCGCTCGTGAAAAGCGATCTCGAAAGGTTCAGGGAAGGCGGAAAGTTAACTGCCGAAGAGCTCGCTCTTCTCGACGCGGATAAGCTTGAAAAGATAGTTTCGTCGCCCGTGTACGAGCTTATTAAAGACTATAAACTCT
>CACXHH010000089.1 GCA_902767455.1 uncultured Eubacteriales bacterium | reverse complement strand
CCTACCGTGCGGTCGGTCAAAGTTTCGGGAACGGTGAAGCCGAATTTCTCGGCGACGTCGCCGATACGGAGTACCAACACGGCGTTGAGAACGCTTTCGATCTTAGCGTCAACGTAAGCCTCATAGCCCATTTCGCGGATATTCGCGGCTTCTCTTGCCAACGCTATAATGACTTCGGCGTAGGTCGTGTTTTCAAATTTTGCTTCGAGGATAGCCAATATGCTCGCGAGCTGAGCGGGGAGTTCGCCGCCGAATTTTGCTTCAAGCAAACCGCCGATACCTTCGATGGTGTCGATAAGGTACTCTTCGCCGAACATTTCTTTGAGAGTTTCTTCGTCGACGCTCATGAACGCGTCTTTAACGGCTTTAATCTTCGTATAGAAAGCGGAAAGCGTAACTTCGCCGAAAGTTTCGGAAAGTTTGCTTGCGTAACCGAAGGTGAGTTCGTCGAAGGTGTAGCTACCTAATTTTTCAACGACTTTGGCGCTGTTGCCTACGTATACGTCGTAGAGATCGTTTACGGTGAGTATACCGTAAGGAGCGGGAACTTCCGTTCCGACGATCGCGGAGAGAGTCATGTCGCCGAACAGTTTCAAAGCGGCTTGGTTGTCGCCTTCGATGCAGTCTACGAGCGTGGGAATATCCGCTTTGACGACTCTGTTGAGCAACTCGACGTTCATCTGAACGAACATGGTGTCGAGAAGGCGTTCGATGGTAGCGTTCAAAGTCTTGTTGGTCTTGTCGACCTTGGCGCCGTTTTCGTAAACGACGGCGTTGGTCATAGACTTTTTGAGCATGTAAACGATAGTGGTGTTCTCGTAAGTTTTGAGTTCGGCGGCGGTAAGATTTATCTTCTCGCTTCCGTCGAGCTTGTAGTTGAGTATTTTGTTGAGAACGGGGTGAACGCTCGCCTTATAGTAGTTGTTGTACCAGCCGCCGTCTTCGCCTCTTACGAATTTGAAGAGATCGAAGTTGATGGGGGTGCTGTCCTTTGCCTGCATTGCGAGAAGATCTACCGCTATATCGAACACGTCGCCGATACGGAAGTCGGCAAGAACGGCTGCGGGCTCTCCGCCGTTCACGAAGTAATTGACTACTTCGGCAACGTCGGCTTCACGATAAGTTTTGGCAATGTTTTCCAAAGTGTAGCGGCTTCTGTCTTCGGGCTTGAAAGCTTTTACGGGAAAAGCCGAACCGCCCTGGCCTTCTTCAGACGAACTGCTTCCTCCTTCTCCCGAAGAGCTGCCTGCGCTTTCCGAGGCGGAGATCGTCGTTTCTTCGCTCGTGTCCGCTTGACCTTCGTCTTCACACGCGGTTACGAGAAAAACGGAGCAAAGCATCATTACGGCAAGTAAAACGCTTAAAAATTTTGATAATTTTTTCATGTCAACACTCCTTTATTTATTTTTCGTTATTGTAACATTTTTTACTTTTAAAGTCAAGGCTTTTGCCCGACGTTTCACGATTTGGAAATAATTTTCGGCAAATAATATCTTGACCTGATACAAAAATATCAAGTTAGTTTCATTTTTGAGTTTCATTTTTGTTTTATAAAACGGGTAAAACGTTTTTTCTTTTCCGCAAAGAGTTCGTTTCGCAGAAAAAAGCGGCAAACTCTCGCGTAACCTTTATCGGGCAAAAAAAGGACGGGCGCAAAAACCCGTCCTTAAAAGCTATCGGATAATTCCGACGAAAACGAAAAAGCGAGAGTCGGCCTGTAAGCCGAGTTCTGTCTGGCGTGGCTATCTATCTGATCCCGCCGTTACCGACGGGCTTTAGCGACTGTTTGCGGCTGTTCCGCGGCAAGCGACCGCGTATCGGAACAGCCCTATCTTGCTTCGGGTGGGGTTTACATGGCACCGCGCGTTACCGAACGGTCGGTGAGCTCTTACCTCGCCTTTTCACCCTTACCGCATAAAATGCGGCGGTACTTTCTGTTGCACTTTCCCTGAAGTCACCTTCGGCGGACGTTATCCGTCACCCTGCTTTATGAAGCTCGGACTTTCCTCGTTGACGCCCTGAGCGCCCCCGCAGCCACGCAGCCGACTCTCAATCGTTATTTTAACACCGTTCGGGCTTTTTGTAAATCGAATTAAGGCTTTTTGCCGAAAATTTATTAAATCGCCGACAAGGCGACTAATAAAGACAATCCGTCGCAACCTACTTTTTGATATTCACGCCGTCAAGTTTCAGAACGCTCGACGAAAACGTCGTTTCGCAATTAGAGTATTCGCGCCAGACGGCGTTCGCGCGCTCTATAAGTTTTGTCAGAAGCGCGGTAAAATCGCCCAGCTTTTCACAGAAAAGATAGTACGCCATCGAGCCGGGAACGGAGTTTATCTCGTTCATATACACGGCGCCGTCTTTTAAAAGATAGTCAACGCGTATTATCCCGGAAAAACCGAGCCGCTCGTATATTTTTTCGGTAGCAAGTTTGATCTCTTTTACGGCTTTCTCGTCTTCGTTGAACGGGAAAACGCGTTTCGATCCGCCCTTCGAGCCGAGATATTTGTCGTTGAAAGATAAAAATTCGCCACCCGAAGGCTTTTCGCACTCGGAAACGTATATCCTTTTACCGTCGCCGTAAGCGGCGCAGTTTATATCGTAAGCCCCTTCGAGAAATCGTTCCACCACGACTTTCACGTCGAAGCGGAAAGCCTCGTCGAACGCGCGTTTCAACTGCTTTTCGCTTTTTACCACGCTTACGCCTATGCTCGAGCCCGAAGACGAAGGCTTCACGACTACGGGGTAGCCGAATTTATCCGTTTTCGATTGTACGGTCAAAGGGCTTTCGTAATATTCGGAACGGGAAACAACGAAGCCTTCGACGGTCTTTATCCCGAGCGCGCCGACCGAAAGTTTTGTCGCTTCCTTATCCATAGACAGAGCCGCGGGAAGCACGTCGGGAGAAGCGAAAGGGATTCCGCAAAGCTTCAAAAGCGCGGCAATAGTTCCGTCTTCGCCGTTTTTTCCGTGCGTACAGACTATCGCGCAGTAGGGTTTGAAAAATTTTTTGAGTTTACCGTCGCAGTAATACAAATTATCGTCGCCGGGAAGAAGAGCTACGCGTTTCAAGCCTTTCGGCTCGCCGTCGGTAAACGCGGATATCTTGTTTATACCTTCGCCCGTTCGCCACACGCCGTCCTTTCCGACGTAGACGGGCACGGCGTCGAAAAGAGTTTTGTCGAGCGAGTTGAGAGTGAGCACTCCCGTTATGACGGAAACGTCGTGTTCCTGACTTTTTCCGCCGAAAATAACGGCTATCCGTTTCAAAATAACTCCTTAAAAAACAAGGCTTTCTTTGGTATACGGCTTTAACGGCTTTTTTATAGCAAATATAAAACGCCGCACTTTTTTATCGTGGGTACGGCGTTTATTTATCTTTTGCGTTTTTTTACGAGAATTTATCGGGAAGATCGTTCTCAAAGAGAACGACGTCGCCCTTCTCGTAAGTTTTTCTGTAGTGAGCCATGGCGTCGTTCAAATCCTTTGCCATGAATATATTTTCAAGCGGGAAGCCTTCGGACAAGAGCCCGTCGCGTATCGAGTACGCGCCGTGGCTTCCGACGAGTACGGCTTTATCGACTACGGACGCAAGCCTTCTTCCGAACTCGTAGTTTTCGCGGTTTTCTATTCTGCCGAGCTCGACCATGCCGGGAGTGACGATTATCTTTCTGCCTGCGAACGAGTTCATGACTTCGACTGCGGCTTTTGTACCGTCGACGTTTGAATTATAGCTGTCGTCGATGACGGTCACGCCGTTGTCGGGGAAGGAAACTTCGAGCCTGTGTTTTATGGGTTTTAAACGGGCTATACCCGCAACTATCTCGCCGTGCGTAAGTCCGAGTTTTTCAGCCATCGCCGCCGCAAGTACGACGTTTGAAACGTTGTGCCTGCCGTAAAGCGGACAGTAACACTCGTATTTTCCGTCTTTGAAACAGAGCGTGAATTCCGTTCCGTCACGGGTGAGCTTTACATTTTCGGCGTAAACCTCCGGCGAATACGACGTGTCGAGCCCCGCGAGCGTGACGCTTACTCCGCCGAGCTCGCCGAGCATGGAGAGCGTGTTTTCGTTGTCGCACGTGATAACGACCGAGCCGCCGTTTTCCCTTAAACGATCAACGAGCTCGAACTTGGTTTTCTTTATCTTTTCGAGCGACTGGAAGGTTTCAAGGTGCTGTTCGACTATCCCGTTTATAACGCCGAACGTCGGGTTTACGATATCGCAAAGCTCGCGGATATCGCCTTCGTGACGGGCGCCCATCTCGGCGATGAATACGTCGTAGGTGTCGTCGAGCTTTTTGACCGCGCGGCATATCCCGAGCGGGGTATTATACGAAAACGGAGTGACTAAAACGTTGTACTTTTCGCTCAGGATAGTGCGGAGTATCTCTTTTACGGAAGTTTTTCCGTAGCTGCCCGTAACGCCTATCTTGATAAGGTCGTCACGCGCGGCAAGAGTTTCTTTACACTTTTGAACGTATTTTCTGCTGATGGCGCGTTCCGCGGGGGAATTGAGCGCGTTCGCCACCGAAACGAAAACGGGAACGGTGAGCGGAGTTACCGTCATCGGGCAAAACCTTACTCTGAAAAGTATATCGTTAGTATACACGAGCGCGCCGAGCGCCGCAAGCCCGCATAAAAGCGCAAAATTGAAAATCAGGGTCAACAGCGCGAAAGTGGCGTAAAGCCTTATGACGCGCGACGTCATGACGAGCGGAGTTTTGCTCTTTCTCGACATATCGCTCAATATATAGACGACTACGAACACGAGATAGAACGCGAATCCGCACGGCGCCACCCAGTCGGCGTTGCCGAAGGAAAAGGCTATCGAGAAAATGAGATAGGAAAGCACCGAGAGCATGACGACCATTCCGAGCCTTACGATATACACGTTTTCTCTGCGGCGCACCCACTTACGGTATTCCGAATTGACGTAGCCCGATTGTTGGGTTATCTGCATGAACTTTCTCGCGATATAGCAAAGGAGCGTCGTGTTTACGAGCGCGAAAACGACGAGTAATATAAAGTTTTCGGTTGTGAACGTGCCCGAAAGCCCGCTCGCGGTGTCGTATACGAACATACTACAATAAAAATTCCTTTACTATAAGATTGAAGGCGTGAGCGTCGTCGATAAAAGCGAAGTGCCCCGCTTTTCGTATCGTGATAAGACGCGACGAGGTTATAAGTTTATTGAGCCTTTTCGCCGTGTAGAGCGGCGTTTCGGTATCGAGCGTTCCGCTCACGATAAGGCACGGCTTTTTGACTCTTTTTATTCTGTTTTCAAGCCGCTCGCCAACTATTTTGACGAAGCTTTGCTTCATCACGGGGTCGAGCGCCTTATAATCGGAAGAGCCGAAACGGCTTACGTCAAGACCGAGCTTTTTTCTTATCTTATATCTTGCCACGCGAAGGCTTTTTTTAATCGAAAAGCGCGGTTTTATCCCCGCGGCGCCCGTGAGCACTATTTTATCTATCCGCGTATCGGGCAGAAGCTTGAAAAGCACTCTCGCTCCGAACGAGTGCGCCACGACGTTTACCTTTTCGCCTTCTTCTTTCACTATTCGGTCGATAAGTCGGCTTACGTCGCGCGCGTAATCGGAAAGGGCGTACGGATACGGCATAAGCCTTCCGTTAAAGCCCGCCATGTCCGGCGCGAAAACTTTGAAATATTTTGAAAAGTAGTTTATCTGTAGGGAAAAACTTTCCTTTGAAGAAAGGTATCCGTGCAAAAACAAGAGCGGTCTGCCCTGCCCGCAAACTATAAGGTGCGGGTTTGGCGAGAGTTTTTCGTCGGTCGATACCGAGGTTTTATTCACCTTTTACCGTCAATACGTAAACAAGCGCGTCTTCGGTATTTTCGTAGTAACGTTTTCTTTCGCCGACCTTGATAAAGCCGAGCTTTTCGTATAAAGATATAGCCGTGGCGTTCGAGCGTCTGACTTCCAAAAAGACGTTTTCGACGCCCCTTTCGCCAAGATATTTTATAATTTCAGTCATAAGAGCTCGGGCTATCCCGCGGCGGCGGAAAGGCGCGTCTACGCAGACGTTCATTATATCCGCGTCCGCGCCCGAATACACGGCGCCGACGTAGCCTGCGATAACTTCGTTTTCCGTATCCACGAGCCCGTAAAAATTATCGTAAGAAAAGCACGAATCGAGCATTCTTTTATTCCACGGATCGGCGAAGTTTTCACGCTCAAGTCGCTCTATAACTTCGTTATCCGACTTTTCCCATCTTCTGAAAGTCATTTCCGACCTTCTTCCGCCTGGCTCAATCTAAGGTAAAACGGAGCGAGCGTATTGACGTTTGAAGAAGCCTTTTCAAGATTTCGTTCGACGGCTTTGATAAGCCCCGCGGCGCAGTCGACTTCGGTTACGGGTTTACCCGAAACTGTAAACTTTGCGCCGCCGTAGGTTACGACTTTGTAAGTTTCGGCAAGCTCTTCAAGGCGTTTCGCATCGATAAATTCCGCCGCGGAAGGAACGCCGTTCTCGTACGGGCAAGCGTAAAAATGAGCGTGGTTGGCGTCGATAACGGCAAGCGTTTTTCCCGACTGTATATTGTATGAAAGCGTATCGAAAGAAGTTACACCCAGCGCCTTTTTGCCGAGCGCGTCGCAAAAGCCCTTGACCGTCGAAACGCCTATGCGTATGCCCGTAAACGAACCGGGACCCGTAACGGCGCAGAACACGTCGATATCGTTTACGCTCGCGTTCATCTTTTCGAGAAGTTTTTCAACAGTCGGCATGAGCTGTTCGGAGTGTCTTACTCCGCTGTCCGCCGTAAAAGAATATTCGAGCCTGCCGTTCACGCGCGCGGCGACCGTCATGTGCGCGTTGCTCGTGTCTACGGCAAGATAATTTATATTTTCGTTCAAAACGTTATTCTCCTTTTACCTTCTCCGATATCTTCGATGGTGACCGTTTTGCAGTTTTCGGGAAGCACGGAAGATATGTTTTCCGCCCACTCGATAAGGCACACTCCGCCCGCGTAAAAATAATCGGTAAGCCCGAGATTTACAGCCTGTTCGCCGTAAGACAAACGGTAGCAGTCGTAATGATACAGCCTGCCGTCGTAATCGTTCATATACGCGTAGGTGGGGCTTAATATCTCGTCGGTTATACCGAGCGCCTTGGCAACGCCTTTGGCGAACACCGTTTTTCCCGCGCCCATGTCGCCGTTCAACAGAACGACGTCGCCGCTTTTGAGCGTGCGCGCATAGTTTTCAGCCGCCGCGATCGTTTCTTCGGGCGAGCGAGTGATAACTTCCATACTTCGATTATACACCATTTACAGGAATTTGTGAAACAATTTTTTAAGTCTTTTATATAAAAGTAAAGTAATAATCGAATTGCTCACGCCTTTTATCAGGTTGAACAGCACGATGAACCAAAAGAACTTCGCAAAGTTTTCAGCCGCGCCTTCGCCCATATAGAGCGGAAAAGTCAGAAATCTGTTTGATAAAAGCGACGCGCCTATAAGACACAGCGTTCCCGCCGCAAGCGATAAAAATACCGTCGGAAGCCCCTTTTTAAACGCATAAATAACAGACGGAATGACCACGAAACACGCCGCGGCAATAAGGTTTGCAAGCTCGCCCACGCCGCCCGACGAAGTCGTCAAAAGCCGTAAAAGTTGAACGACGGTTATCATTATTCCGCCGAGCGCCGGGCCTAACATATATGCGCCGATAAGCTGGACGGAAAAAGAAAAATCGAGTTTTAAAAAGCTTGCCGCGGGGAAGATAGGAAATTCGAGATACGAAAGCCCGAACGCGACCGCCGTAAACATTGCGGTAAGGGCTATTTTACGCCCCGTAAAAAGTTTTTCATTCATAAAAACCTCCGATAAGGAGCACCCGAAAACGAATATTTCGGGCTTAAAAGTAATTTCCGCATAAAAAACCCGTTCCGCTTCGTAACGAAGCCAAACGGGGCGTACTTTTTTTATGCAAAAAAATCTTTTATCATCCGGACTATACCGTCGGTCGGAGAAATAAGCTCCGTCAAGGCTTACGCTCAAAGCTCGCCCTCGCAGACTTTACTGCCGGTAGGGAATCGCACCCTGCCCCAAAGATTACGCCTGCATTATATACTCGGCACTCGCATTTGTAAAGCGTTTTCGGGGCGTTTTTATAAATTTTCAGACGGGAACGGAAAGTTTTTTTCGCTTATTGAACGACGTTGAAGCCGCCGAGAACGTCGGAAAGCGATTTAAAAGTCAATCCCGATTTTATTTCCATATAATAAGCGAGAAATTTAAGCGCGAAATAAGTCGATTTTTCGTCCGAAAAAACAGACGGATAATCGTTTTTATCGGGGCTTTTGAATAATTCCTGCGGAGCGTTCGCCACTTCCGACAGTAGCCCAAGCGTTTCGGGACGCATCTCGGAAGCCGTGCCGTGCGCGCAGTTTTCGCATAAAGGCGTCGCCGCGTCGAAATCGAAAAAAGCTCTGTTTCCGATAGGCTTTCCGCACCTGCCGCATGAAGAAAATCTCGCGCCGTAACCTATGGCGTCCATGGCTTCGATAAGATATTTCACGAGCGCCAAATGCGGGTACGCTCCTTCTTCTATGCTTTTCAAGGCGTTGACGGTAAGTAAAAACAAGTCGTAAGCCTTCATGTTTTCATAGACGTTTTGCCTGACGAATTCTATCACCGCGGATGCGCAATAAAGCCTGTCGATATCGTACCTTATCCCGTAAAAACCGTCTATCTGGTTGGCTTCGGTAAGGCTCAGCTTGCCGAGCTTTTCGGTAAGAACGTACTCGGCAAAGCAAAAAGGCTCCACGGCGAAACGCCATTTCGATTTGGCGCTCATAGCCCCTCTCACTACGCAATCGACCTTTCCTTTTTCAAGAGTAAAAAGCGAGATGAGCTTATCGCTCTCCCGCCAGGAAACCGAACGTATACAGATGGCGTTGAACTTCTCCGTCATAGCGTTTTCCTTACGCAAAACAGCCGATAATCGACTTATAGACTGACTTTTTACAAAATCGAAAGTCAATCTGCCGTTTCGTCCGTCTTTGCGGAAAGTTTCTTGTACAATAGATAGTAGCCGATGCGCCCCGTCTTTTCAAACAGGTCCCAAGCGGCTTTTTCGGGTTGTCGTTTCATACTGCTCCTTTATCGGGCTTTAAATAAAAGCCGATAAAAAGAGTATGCGCAAAAACTTTGAAAATCAATACATTTCCGATTCGCCGTAGCCGAATTCCTTCAGCCGCGACGGGTTGTTGCGCCAGTCTTCCTTGACTTTGACGTAGACGGTCAAAAAAACCTTCGCGTCGAGAAACTTTTCCATGCCGACGCGCGCGAACGAGCTGACTTCTTTTAACGCCTGACCTTGCTTGCCGATGATTATCGCCTTATGATTTTGCTTTTCGCAGACGATGTCGAGATTGATATCGTAAACGCCGTTAGGCTGTTTTTCAAAGGTATTTACGACGACGGCGACGCCGTGAGGTATTTCCTTATCGTATTTCAAGAGCATCTTCTCGCGCATTATTTCGGCGATCATATATCTTTCGGAACGGTCGGAAACGATGTCGTCGCCGTAAATGGGATCTCCTTCGGGAAGAAGTTTTACGATCTCTTCGACGAGCTTTTTCACGTTTTTGCCGCGGCGCGCAGAAAGCGAAACTATCTTGTTTATTCCGCTGAAATCTTCAAAATTCGCGACAAGTTCGGGTATTTTCTCTTTGGGCATTATATCCGTTTTCGATAGCGCGAGAATAAGCGGAAGCTTGCCGGTCGCGTATCTTTTCAAAGCGGCGACGTCTTCGTCTTTGAGCCCGTCGTGCGCGTCGATAACGAAGAGTATCATGTCGACGTCGCGAACGGCAAGTTCGGTGGACTTTTGCATGCGCTCGTTCAAAAGCGAGCCTGCCTTGTATATGCCGGGCGTGTCTTCAAAGACTATCTGGTATTCTTCACGGGTCAAAATACCGAGTATTCGCTCTCTCGTCGTCTGCGGTTTGGGAGAAACTATCGCGACTTTTTCGCCCACGAGTACGTTTATAAGAGTAGATTTTCCTGCGTTCGCCCTGCCGACGACCGCGACTATTCCGCTTTTCACCTTAAAATACCCAACTTCGTCATTATTTTTTCTTCTTTTTCACGCATTTCGCGCTTGTCAGCTTCGTTCATGTGGTCGTAGCCGAACAGGTGCAATAGAGAGTGAACGATAAGATAATACGTTTCGCGCTCTTCGCTATGCCCGAACTTTTTGGCTTGGCTTTTGACTCTTCCGAGCGAAACGACTATCGAGCCGATAAAAATCGCATTTTTGTCTTGATCGAAATCGAGCGGAAAGTCCTTTTTCGCGATAACCTTGCCCTTTATCCCGTCGAGCATAGGAAAGGAGAGAACGTCGGTAACGGCGTCTACGCCGCGCATTTCGGCGTTTATTTTTCTTATTCTGCGCGAAGAAACGAGTTCAAGCTCGGCGTAAAGGTCGGCACGCTGTTTAAGTTCTTCGGCGACCGCCGCGGCAACTTCGTCGATACGCGGCAGGTCGTATTTTTCATCGTAATAAATTTTAAGCATTTTCAGTTCCTGTTTTCACTGCCCGATTCAAAGGCGTTTTTCTTCTTTTTAGCCATTTTGCCATACTTGATTCTGTCGTGATAAACGCCCGAAAGACCGTTGATTATGGCGTCACGTATAAGGTCTATCTCGTGCATAGTGATATCGCAGTCGGAAAACTGTTTGCGTCTTAACCTGTCATCCACGATTGAATCGACAACCTTTTCAACCTGTTCGCGGGAGTGGTTGTTGTTCGCTCTTACCGCCGCTTCGCACCCGTCGGCAAGCATGATTATCGCGGCAATCTTGGAATGCGGTTTGGGTCCGTAATAACAGAAGTCGTTTATATCGAGTTCGCCGCCTTCCGTATACTTCAAAGCCTTCATATAAAAGTATTGTATGGGGAGCGTGCCGTGGTGTTCGCGCGCGACGTCGGCAAGGATTATCGGGAGATGATATTTCTTTATGAGTTCGTAACCGTCTTTGGCGTGCGAACGGATTATCTCGGTCGAAAGCTCGGGGGTAAGATCGTCGTGCGGGTTGTAGCCTTGCTGGTTTTCGGTGAAGTACATAGGCTGTTTGAGCTTACCGATATCGTGATAATACCCCGCCGCACGGGCAAGAATGGGGTTTTCTTCAATGGCGGCGGCGCACGTTTCGGCAAGTGACGCCACGAGCATTGAGTGGTTGAACGTTCCGCCCGCTTCGTCTATCATACGCTTTATCAGCTTCGACTTGTGGTCGGTTATTTCCGTAAGACGGTAGTTGGTGAGAATATTGAACAGCCACTCGAATACGGGAAGGACTATCATCATTATCGCTACCGACGAAAGCCCGCCCGTCAAAGCGCACATCAGAACGACGAAAACGTCGCGGAAGCTTGAAATGCTTTCAAGT
>CACXHH010000088.1 GCA_902767455.1 uncultured Eubacteriales bacterium | reverse complement strand
CTTGCGTTTCTCGAAAGTAATTATTTTAATTTGATTAACACTTTTTCACTGTCGCGAAAAAGTCGTTGATTTTTTCATAAGACAGCAACGTGTAGTGAAGCGAAAATCGGCTCCACTACACGCAAAATTCCGTCTGTCTATGAAATTATGACTAAAGAAGTTATCGATTATTTGGTGTAATCGATCGTGCCGCCGTTGTCAGCAAGGTATTTAGCCCATTCAGCGTCGGAATAATTATAGGTAAGATAACGGATGCCGCCGTAACCCATGAAGGTATTGTATTCGGGGGTTACGTAATCGCACTGGTAAGCCATAAGCGACGCCGAGAAGCTGTTCGTCAAAGGAACCGAATAGTAGTGAGTGAGAACTTCTTCTTCAAGAGCCGCGATAAGGTCTATTCTGAACTCTTCGTCGAGCATGCCGCCGCCCCACTGATAGGGAGAGTCTGCGGTAGCGTTAAGAGCGTTGTACCAATCCATAAGCGTCATGGTGGCGGTGAAGGTATCTGCGCCGTCGTTGGTGACTTCGCCTTCTTCGTTAACGCCGCGCATCGTGAAGGTCATGGTTTCCTTATCCGTTTCCCAAGCTGCGGAATACATATAGTCTTTGCCAAGGTAAGCAAGCAGGAAGTAACCCGGATCCCATGCAGCGCCAGTCCAGCCGCCCTGACATACATCGTAAGCGCCTGCTCTGAAGCTCTTTGACCAGTCGTCGCCGTAAGAAGCGTCGAAAGTAAGTTCGAATCTGCCTTCGAGCGGAGTGCCTTTCATAAGTTCGGTCCAGGCGTCGCTCAGATACTGATGGTAACGTCTCGTGGCGATGGTGGAAGCCGCCGTGCCGTAAACGAGAGAGACGGTGTCGGTAGCGCTGATGTCGCCCGCTTCGAGAGCTTCGTTGTAAGCTTTCGTTACGAGCTGACGAGCCTGAGTAAGGTCGTAACCGGTGATGGAATCGACTGCATCGTCCAACGAATCGAAGTTGTCGGGATCTACGCCGTAAACGTTGCAGAGAACTTTCTTAGCCTGATCGGTCTCTCTGTAAACGCCGCCGTTAGCAACGTCGTAATAGTGCATGGTGTTGTAAAGACCGAGACCGGTCAAGGAAGCGGTGGTGCACTTCTGGTTGTAGTCGGCTCTGTTGATGGCAAGAGAGAGCGCCTTTCTGAAGTCGGTGTAGGTGAGCATCGTTTTGTTCTTGCCTTCCGTTTCACGTTCTTGCAACGATTCTTTGGAAGACTGGAGCTGTAAGGAACCTACGTAGTCGTCGGGGGTGAACATCGCGCGACTGCTGTTCTTATATGAAGCGGCTTTGCTGGCGTCGATGGATATTTCGGAAAGTTCGCCCGAAAGGAATTTCATGAACGCGGTATCGTAGTCGGCGATGGTTTCGCAGACTATTCTGTCCGTTTCATACTGACCTTTGTACTGAGCCATTCTGTAGCCGAACCATTTGTCGTTTTTCTCAAGAGTGTAGCTCTTGCCTGCCTGATAGTTGGCGAGTTTGTAAGGACCGTAGCTTGCGGTCGTAACCTTGTTGCTGCAGTAGTTGGTAGTCCAGAGAGCGCCTTCCGTCTTAGGAGCTATTTTGCAGTCTTCGTAAAGGTCTTTCTTTACAAGGGGAAGAGACTGCATGTTGTAAGCGGCTCTGTAAGAGAGCGTACCGTCTTCGTTGAAGATGGGTAAAGCTTTATCAAGGATCATAACGAGTTCGTACTTGTTGGCGCCCGTGAAATAACCTACGTTATCCCAGGAATATTCGGGCCATTCGTACTCGGTGATGAAGAAGTCGAGTTCTTCGTCGGGTGCGGTCTGCCACCAGCCGATGATAGCCGCCCAGGTAGCCGACATTTCTTCGTCTTCCTTTATTTCGGCAAACGTTTTGCCTTCGAGAGCGAGAATTTCTTCAGCGGTTACGTCTTCAAGGTAGTTGTTCGCAAGAAATGCAGCCGTTTTCGCCGCGTCGTAAGAATCGGGGAAGCCCATTAAACCCCTGAAGGAACTTGCGGCGGTGTTTTTATTGACGTCGATGGAGAAAATAATTTTTTCGTCCAAATCGGTCGAATAATGCGCGTAAGGAGTGTCCGCTGCATACCAGCTCTTCTGACCTTGCAAAGCGTAGTTCTTAGCGCCCGAGATGATCGTGGAACCTAAATAATAGGAGTCCGCGCGGTAGTTAAGGAATAACGGGTTGAGCTGTTCCTGCATGGAATAAACGAAGTCTTCCGCGGTGATGGCGGTGCCGTCGTCCCACTTAAGGTCTTTACGGAAGGTGAACTTATACGCTTTTGCGGATTCGCCTTCTTCGATACCGTATTCGCCCGCGTAAGCGGCGGTAACGTCTTCGAGCTTATCGACCATTACGTATTCGACTTCGAACTGACCGGGAACGATCTCGCCGTCGTCGTCGAATTTGAAGTTGAAGGAGAACAGGTTACTCGAAATGTAGTCCATTATCTGAGTATCGTTATTGTCCTGATAAGTGAGTACGTTCCAGTTCGACGGAGAAACCGTCGTATAGGTGTTGTACGTGTACGTCTTGGCTTCTTGCTTGCCTTCATCGCCGCCGTTTCCGCATGCTGCCATGGAGAAAGTAAGCATAGCGCCCAGCATCAAAGCCAATAATCTTGCCGATTTTTTCATGAGATGACCTCCATAAAAGATTTCTTTCTTTTTTCCGACTTTCTCCGCCGCGCTCTTCAACGCGCGAAAGGGAAAGTTTGAATTTACTTTATCAACGGTTTTACCGTAGAACGCCGACTTTTTTAAAAGTTGACGCTTTGTTTTCGGTTTGACTTGTTCAAACCGAAAACTGCCGTACGGCAGTAAAACGCGTTATCGACGTTTTTCCGTAATTCGCGGTAAAAGCTCTTGATATTAAGCTTTTATTTTACGCCCGAAACGAAAAAACTTACGTCTATTATACACTAAAAAGCCGTTTTGTCAAACGATTTTCAGCGCTTTTTAAAAAATTTTTCGGCATTTTTTTGTTTTTCCAGCGTTTACAACTGTATTTTATGCAAAAAACAATTTTCTTTGCTTGATTGTGTACGATAAAAATACAAATGTATTTATATCACGCTCAAAAATACGCTTTTCGGAGTTTTGTCCGCCAAGCGCGGAATTTGGAAGTTAAACGTACTTTCCCGTCACGCTATCGGAGCAGTTCGCTATCTCTTCGGGCGTTCCGACGGCAACTATCCTTCCGCCTTCTACACCGCCGCCCGGGCCCATATCGATAACGTAGTCGGCGTTACGGATCACGTCAAGGTCGTGTTCGATGACGATAACGGTCGCGCCGTTGTCGGTCAACGAAGCGAAAACTTTAAGAAGCGTCTGCACGTCGAGCGGATGAAGCCCTATCGTCGGCTCGTCGAACACGAAAACGGAAGTATTCTGAAGCTTACCCATTTCGCTTGCGAGTTTGAGCCTTTGCGCTTCGCCGCCCGAAAGCCCCGGGGTTTCTTCGCCGAGCGTAAGGTACCCGAGCCCAAGGCTGTCAAGCACTTCGAGCTTGCCTTTTACCGCAGGCATCGCCGAGCAGAATTTAAGCGCCGTTTTTATATCGGCGTTCATAAGCTCGGGAAGCGTTGCGCTTTCACCTTTTTTATTTACGAGCGACACTTCGTCCGCTTCTCGCGAATATCTCGAACCGCGGCAATCGGGGCACGGAATATCCACGTCGGGCAAAAACTGAACGTCAAGGCTTATCTCGCCCGTTCCGTCGCAAGTGGGGCAGCGAAGCTTGCCCGTATTATACGAAAAGTCGCTCGCGTTATATCCTTTTTCCCTTGCCGAAGGACAGCGCGCGTATATTTTTCTTAATTCGTCGTGCACGCCCGCGTACGTAGCTACCGTCGAGCGGACGTTGATCCCTATGGGCGTGGCGTCGATGAGCTTGACCTTGTCGGTCCCGCCGCCCGATATCTCTCTGACGTGATCGGGGAGCTTTCCGCCGATAGCGAGCGCTTCGAGCGCGGGAACGAGGCTTTCGAGCACCATAGTCGTCTTACCCGAGCCCGAAACTCCCGTAACGACGGTCAGCCGACCTTTCGGGATACGTACTTCGAGTTCTTTGACGGTATGTATACGCCCCGTCTTCATAGTTATACTGCCAAACGCGAATATATCTTCGGGAGCTATCTTTCTTCTTGTTCTCGGGATAGGTTTATCGCCGAGAAACGGGGCTATAAGCGAGTTATCGTTACTTTTTATCTCTTCGAGAGTGCCCTTGGCAATGACGGTGCCGCCTTCCGCGCCCGCGTATTTTCCCATTTCGATAAAGTAATCGGCGGTCTTTAATATCTGCGCGTCGTGGTCGACGAGCAAGACGGAATTTCCGTCGGCAACGAGATCGTTTATAACGCCGTTAAGCCCCGCGATATTTGCGGGGTGAAGCCCTATCGACGGCTCGTCGAGCACGTACATAACGCCCGTAGTGCGGTTTCGTACCGCGCGGGCAAGCTGCATGCGCTGGCGTTCGCCCGTTGAAAGCGTCGACGAGCTTCTGTCGAGCGTGATATAGCTAAGACCTAACTCTTCGAGCCTTCTCGCCGCCGTCATAAACGACGCGACTATGCTTTCCGCCATAGGCTTCATTTCCGCGGGAACGCCGCTCGGAACGGTCGTAACCCAGCCTATAACTTCGTTAAGCGACATTTTGCATACTTCGTCGAGAGATTTTCCGAGAAGCTTCGGAGCCCTTGCGCGCTCGGAAAGCCGCGTGCCGTGACAGTCGGGGCAGACGTCCTCCTTCAAAAACTTTTCCACGCGCTTCATGCCCTTTTCGTCCTTGACTTTGCTTAGCGCGTTCTCGACCGTGTAAGTCGCGTTGTAGTAAGTGAAATCTAGCTCTCCCGCCTGATTGGTCGTCTTGGAGTGGTACAGAATATGTTTCTTTTCGGCAGGGCCGTTATAGACTATATCCTTTTCCCTTTCGGTAAGCTCGCAAAAGGGAACGTCGGTTCTGACGCCCATGGCTCTGCATACGTCGGTCATGAGCGACCACATAAGGCTGTTCCACGGCGCCACCGCGCCTTGGTCGATGGTAAGGCTCTCGTCGGGAACGAGCGAATCGCGGTCGACCGAACGTACCGTGCCCGTACCGCCGCACGTTGCGCAAGCGCCCTGAGAGTTGAACGCAAGTTCTTCGGCGCCGGGGGCGTAAAACTTTTCGCCGCAGACGGGGCAGACGAGCGGTCTTTCGGCAGCGACGTTGAGTGTCGGCTCCACGTAGTGGCCGTTAGGGCACCTGTGCGAAGCCAAACGCGAAAACATAAGCCGCAGGCTGTTCAATAGCTCTGTCGCCGTGCCGAAGGTGCTTCTTATCCCCGGAACGGACGGGCGCTGATGAAGCGCGAGCGCCGCGGGAACGTATAAAACTTCGTCGACGTCGGCTTTGGTCGCTTGCGTCATACGGCGGCGGGTGTACGTCGATAAAGATTCGAGATACCTTCTCGAACCTTCGGCGTAAAGCACTCCGAGCGCGAGCGACGATTTGCCCGATCCCGACACCCCCGCCACGGCGACTATTTTATTGAGCGGCACGTCCACGTTTACGTTTTTCAGATTATGCACGCGCGCGCCGCGTATTTCTATATGGTCTTTCAAATGATTTTCTCCTTTTTACCGCGTTTTGCGCGGTAAACGCGATAAATTTATCAAAAACAGTATATCTTTGAATATTTTTCGGTAAGATAGTCTATAAAAGGCTTTGCGGAAAGGCTTTCGCCCGTGATATCTTTAAGCCACTCCTTCGGCGTTAAAACGTTGGCTTTTTTGAAAACGCGCTCCTTCATCCACTCGTTTATCGCCGCGAAGTCGCCGCGGCGTATAGCGCCTTTGAAGTCCATATCTTCGGATATCTTTTTGAGATACATCGCGTTATACGCGTTGCCGAGCGCGTAGCTCGGGAAGTAGCCGAAGCCGCTCGTCCAGTGAACGTCCTGCAACACGCCTTCAGCGTCCGTTTTCGGAGTTACGCCGAGATATTCTTTATAAAGCCTGTTCCACTCGGCGGGTACGTCTTCGACTTTGAGTTTGCCCGAGCACAGCGCCTTTTCCATTTCGTAGCGTATGACGATATGAAGCCCGTAAGTCACTTCGTCGGCTTCCGTGCGGATAAGCGACGGCTCGACGATATTTACCGCTTCGTACAGCTCGCGCTCGCTCACGTCTTTAAGCTCTTCGCTGAACACGCGTTTGAGCTGCGGATAGATAAGCCCGATATACTCTTCGCTCCTGCCGATTACGTTTTCGTAAAAACGCGAAACCGATTCGTGCATGCCGTTGGTGATACGGTCGTTTATGAAGTGTTCGTAATCTTCCGCGCGCTCGTTCTGCATGAATATCGCGTGCCCGCCTTCGTGCACGACCGAATATATATTCGACAGGAACATATCTTCGTAATAATGCGTGGTAACGCGCGCGTCGTATCTCGAAATATCCATCGTGAACGGGTGTTCGGTGGTGGTGAGATACCCTTTGTCGAAGTCGTAGCCGTTGAGCTTTAAAACGTAGTCGGAAAACTCCGCCTGCTTATACACGGGCACCTTGCGCGAAAGAAAATCGCGCCTGATAACTTGTTTCGACGACTTGATCTTGGCTATAAGGTCTATCAAGCCGACTTTGAGCTCGCCGAAAAACCCGTCGAGCTCGGCTTTAAGCATTCCCTTTTCGCAGTCGTTCAAAAGGTTGTCGTAAAAATCGGGCAGAGCGTTCTCACGCAAATTTATTTCTTCTCTCGCCGCGGCGACGACGGCTGCAAGCGATTTTTTGAAGTATCTGAACTTTCCCGCCTTCTTTGCGGCGAGCCAGTCGGTGTACGCTCTGCCGTATACTTTGAGCCATTTGAGCTGTACCGACGGCGTGACGTTCTTCGTCTTTAAATACTCGTCGTAAAGTCCGTCTATAAGCGCCTTATCAAGCTCTTCAAGCTCGTCTTTATGCTCGTAAAGATAGACTATCGTTTCTTTCGTCGCCTTGGAATTAGATATTCTGAAACTCTCGTTGGCAAAGAAATTTATGGTGTCGTTCTCGTCGTCGCGGGCGCAAGGCGGAGCGGCGGTTTCAAAGTCGAAATTCATAAGCGCTACGGCGTGCTCGTACTTTTTGAGCAGTTTCAGCGTTTTGTAAAGTTTTTTAAGGTGTTTTTGAGTGGTTTCCGTCATAATATCACCGCTTATACGTTTATTATCGGCAAAAAAACGCGGAGCGCGCGTCTATAATCCGAAGCCGACCGTTTGATTGTACCATAAAAGCCGACAAAAATCAATCGGGCGGGGGCTTTTAAGCATAATACGGCGACGACTTTCATAATTATCGTCGTAAACGTCGGGCTATATTTCCGCACAAAAAAACCGTTGTGGGGTAAAAATCGGGGCAATTTTAAAAATTTTTTTTCAAAAACGCAAAAAATTTGTTAAAAACAGTTTACAAAACGAAATATTACTAATATAATAATTCCGCTATTGATATATGCGGAACGACCAAGGAGAGCTTACCGCTTACCCGCAGAGCGTATCTTCGTAAAGATAAGCCGCGCGCGTTTCGTTCCGACCGTAAGGAGGTTAATATGCCAAAATACAAACTTTGCCCAAGGTGCGAGCTTAACTATATCCCCGAAGATGAAGAATACTGCGGCGTATGCAAAGCCGAACTGAAAATCGGCCCGCAGCTTATGTTCGCCATCGACGACGAAGGCGAATCGAGCGAAAAGCTTTGCCCCGTCTGCAATAACGTATATATCCCCATAGGCGAAGATATGTGCGACAGCTGCAAACAAAAATCTATCTATAACGTCGAAGCAGAGCCCGACGACGATAAGGACGACAGTTGGAGAGAGTTCCTTGACGACGACGAAAAGGACGAGATAATCAAGGACGACAACGAAGAAGAGCTCCTTTCCTTCTCCGAGATCGAAAAGGAAGAAGCCGCTCAATACGCCGAAGAAGAGGAAGAAGACGAATTCGCCGAAGAGAGCGTTTCCGACGAGCCCGACGACTTCGAGTATCTTCCCATCGACGAAAAAGACTTCGAGGAAGACGACGAAGACGAAGAAGAGGACGAAGACGAAGAAGACGAAGACGAAGATTTCTGATCGCCTTTCCGCTCAATGACCGCACGAAAAGTCGACCTATAAGTCGATTATCAACAAATTATATTTTTACGAAACAAAAGACAAGGCTACCTTGCGCAGGTAGCCTTGTTTCGTTTTATTTATCGTTTTCGTTTGTCGTCAATACACGCTTTTTACACTTAAATAACGTAATTGTCGGTCGCAGAGCCGTTTTGCATAAGGTCGGCAAGCGAATAGCCGTTGAAAAAGTCGTTTATCATAGCGTAAAGCTTCGTCCACATGGGAAGCGTTCTGCACTCGGCGGCGCGAAGACACGGCCGCGCGTTTTCGTCAAGGCACGAAACGGGCGATAGTTCGCCTTCGGTAACCCTTAAAATATCGCCGACGGTAATACTATCGGGGCTTTTAGCAAGTTTATATCCGCCGCCCTTACCGTGTTTCGCGTCGACGACGCCCGCTTTCGATAAGTCGGTCATTATGCCTTCGAGATATTTTTGCGATATCCCCTGCCGCAAGATGATGTCTTTAAGCGGAATATATTCGCCGCCGCTTCTTTCGGCAAGATCGGTCATCACCCTTAAAGCGTATCTGCCTCTCGTTGAAATCTTCATTCTTTTCTCCTTAAAAGCCGATCTATAAGTCGATTATCGGCATTTTTAATCGTTGAACAGCGGCGTCGACAAGTATCTGTCGCCCGTATCGGGAAGAATAACCACGATATTTTTGCCCGCGTTCTCGCTGCGCCTTGCAAGCTCTATCGCCGCGTAAGCGGCGGCGCCAGAGGATATGCCTACGAGCACGCCTTCGCGCCTTCCGATAAGTTTACCTGTTGCAAAGGCGTCTTCGTTGGAAACGGCGATTATCTCGTCGTAAATATCGGTATTTAATACTTCGGGAACGAAGCCCGCGCCGATACCTTGTATCTTGTGCGCGCCTGCAACGCCCGTTGAAAGCACGGCGCTCGTCATAGGCTCTACGGCGACGACTTTAACGTTCGGATTTTTGCCCTTTAAGTATTCGCCCACGCCCGTAATCGTACCGCCTGTGCCAACGCCTGCAACGAAAATATCGACTTTGCCGTCGGTATCTTCGTAAATTTCGGGCCCCGTAGTCAAGCGGTGAGCTTCGGGATTTGCGGGGTTTATGAACTGACCGGGGATAAACGAGTTCGGAATGCTCGCCGCAAGCTCTTCGGCTTTGGCGATAGCGCCTTTCATACCCTTAGCGCCTTCCGATAAGACGAGTTCGGCGCCGTAAGCCTTCACTATCTGCCGCCTTTCGACGGACATGGTTTCGGGCATAACGATAATCACACGGTACCCTTTCGCCGCGGCGATAGCGGCAAGCCCTATCCCCGTGTTACCCGACGTAGGCTCGATGATGACCGAGCCTTTTTTTAATTTGCCGTTTCTTTCGGCGTCTTCTATCATCGCCTTGGCGATCCTATCCTTTATCGAGCCGGCGGGGTTATAATATTCGAGTTTGGCGTAGATCTTAGCCTTTAACCCGTACTCTTTTTCTATATGCGTAAGCTCCAAAAGCGGAGTTTTTCCGACGAGCTGATCGGCAGAAGTATATATTTTCGACATTTGATATTCTCCTTTAACCTATTTACCCGATAGGTTTATCCTATTTTATCATATTATACGCCCGCTGTCAAGAAAACGCGCCCAAAAGTTACGAAATCAAACAAAAAAAACGGCAAAAAAACAAAATGATTATAGTTTTTCGACCGAAAATGGTTTATTATATATTTGAAAAATATATTGCCGAAGGTAATAATATGTTGATAACGGACAAGGAACAACTGAAAAATTTTTACGCGGACCAGAGACTGTGGCAAGGTATCCCGTGTATCGAAAGAACGAAAAAAGGTCGTATCTACGTCGCCTTTTTCAGCGGTAAAATTAAAGAAGAACCGGGAAACTACACGTGTCTTATTAAAAGCGACGACGACGGAAAAACCTTTTCCGAACCCGTGACCGTCGCCTACGACGGGGAAGATGCGAGATGCTTCGATCCTACGCTGTGGACGGACCCTTACGGCAGGCTGTGGCTTACTTGGAACACGTTCCCGGAAGTTCTCGCCTACGCCGCGATATGCAACGATCCCGATGCGGAAGATCTCGTATGGAGCGAACCGTTCGTAGTAGGTAAGGGCATTCTCGCGCACAAACCGACTATCTTATCAAGCGGAGAGTGGTTGTTCCCCGTTGCAGTGTGGGATCTCAAATACAAAGACAAAATATACGCGAACAATTACAAAGACAAACGCGCGTTCGCCTATTCGTCGGCAGACGGCGGAAAAACTTTTATAAAGCTCGGCGGCGTAAGCGTCAGAGACAGGGTATTTGACGAGCACTTGTTCATAGAACACGACAACGGCGATATCGACGTATTCGTGCGGACGACCTACGGGATAGGCAAAAGCACGTCTTACGACAGGTGCCTTTCCTGGACGGACGGCTGCGACAGCGGACTTCACGGTCCGTCGTCACGTTTTTTTATGGAAAGATTGAAAAACGGGAAGATACTGTTCATCAATCATTACGATTTCAAAGGCAGAAATAATCTGACGGCTATGCTTTCCGAAGACGACGGAAAGACATTCCCGTATAGGCTTCTTCTCGACGAACGCGACGAAGTTTCTTATCCTGACGCCGTTCAGAGCGAAGACGGCTCGATCTACGTCGTTTACGACCGCGAAAGGGGATCTTACAAATATAATTTTGCTTCAAACAGGAAAGCCGCCAAGGAGCTGCTTCTTGCAAAGATCACGGAAGAAGATATAATCGCGGGCAAAATAGTCTCCGAAAACAGTTTTTTAAAACGTATCGTAAACAAGCTCGGCGTATACAAAGGAAAAGACAAAAACCCGTACGGGGACTACATTATGTATTCGACGGAAGAATACGTCGAAACGCTGATGCCGCTTTCACCTAAAAAAGCGCTTGAAAAGATACTCAACGATTACAGCTCCTGCTATGGCATGCTATCCCCCGAAGAAAATTCAAAAACGGATAAGCTGTTTGACGATCTCGCCACTGCCGACGCAGACGAAAAGCGCAAACTTCTTACCGAACTCGTGACGTTGTTCCGCCAAAAAACGGGCTACGATAAAAAAAACGATAACCGCACTATCAATGATATACTCACTTATCTCAACGAACATATAACGGAAAATATTTCCGTTTACGAACTCGCCGAAAAGTTTTATATGAGTTTTTATTATATGTGCCATCTTTTCAAACGTTACACGAATACGACGGTGACGCAGTACGTGTGTACGCGGCGCATAGCAGTAGCCAAAAAAATGCTCGAAAACGGTTCGTCCGTTACCGAAGCGTGCTACGACTCGGGGTTTTCGGACGCGTCGTATTTTACTAAAACTTTTAAAAAACTCGAAGGTATCACTCCGAGAAAATATATAAACGAATACGTCCGCGATCAAAAAGCGGAAAAGGAGACAAAAAAATGAAAGTCAAAAAAAACCTGATACTTTTGTTTACGCTTGCGTTAGTAACGCTTTTTTCTGCGGCGTGCGCGAGAACGGGAACGAAAAAGATCGTCTTGTACGCCGAGAACTTTAAGACGCAATTTATCGTCGGCGAAGATTTCTCGCTCGGAAAAGACTTCGCCGTATATCTTACGGCAAACGACGAAACGAATAAGCTTTCCGACGGCGAATACACTCTCGACTATTCGGCGGTGGACAGCGAAACGGTCGGCGTTTACACCGTAATCATCACCGCTAATTACAAAAACAGAACGCTTTCGTACGAATATGAAGTGAATTACGCTCAATCGGAAAGCGGAACGATATTCGTTCAGATGCCTGACGCCGATCAAACGGATTTCGTTTACGACGGAACGGCTAAAACTTATCGGGTAGCCGAAAGCGAGCATTACACTACGGAAGGAAACGTTCAGACGAACGCTGGAAAGTACGCCGTGACCGTGTCG
>CACXHH010000087.1 GCA_902767455.1 uncultured Eubacteriales bacterium | reverse complement strand
CGCCTATCTTCTCTTTAAGTTCGGCGTCGGCAAAGACGTCCGCGCCGCCTTTTTTGATTTTAGCCGTGTAGTAGAAGGACGGGCGGCTGTTTGAAGCTACGTCGGGCTTTAAGAGCGTTAAGGGAAGGTATGCGTTCACGCCGTCTTTTGTTACGAAAACGAAGGTGTTTCCGTTAAATTCTACCGTTTCGCGAGCGGTGACTTTGTCGTTCTTTTTGAAGCTTCCTTTGGCGAAATAGTCGCTGACGACGGGGTAAAGATACGCGCCGTAATCGTCTGCGACGTAGTAAGACTTATTGAGCGTTACCTTTTCGGGCGACAGGACGACGGCGTCTTCCTTTCTTACGATAGCGCTCGTCACGTCGTTTACGGCAAGATAATATCTTTCCGTTTCGGCAATTACTACGTATTGATTTTCCGCGTTTTCGGTGGTGAAAGCCGAATAATCGAAGTAGGCGTCGTGATTGTTTTTATCGGGAAGCTCTACGATAAACAATTTGGCTCCGTTTATCGCCGTAATGATTTTTAACGACGGACAGAATTCAACCGAATAATCGTTCGGGATAGCCAGCCTTGCGGGCGTTTCCACAGAGCGTGAAAGCTCGTCCGTTTCGGTAGCTTTTACGATACAGTTTTCCGTGAGAAAGTACACTTGGTCGGTCCCGCCGATAAGCGCTACTGCTTTGACAGTCGTCTGTTCGGGAAGATTTTCGGACAGGGCGATAGTAAACTCGTTTTTTAAAGCGTATACGCCGTCTGAGAGCGAATACTCGTTCAATTCGTCGTTTGCGCCGAGAACGAATAAGTTTGACTGAATATCGACGAACAGCCCGAGCGGCGCCGCCGAAAGCCTGAGAACGGGTGAGACGGTAGCCGTATCGTTAAAGTTACGCACGTTGAAGGTGTAAAAGTCGTAACCGCCGTCAAAGTAAACTACGACGTAGGCGTTTCCGAAAAGATCGGTCACTATTTTTGCCCCCGTACCGCGGAATTTTCCGACGAAGGAAGTGGTCAGCGTGTCGAGATCGAGCGAGTAAACGCACGCCGACATTTCGGAGTTTATCGACTCGTTATTGATAAAATAGAACTTGTTTTCGTAAGAAGTCACGCAGGCGACGTTTCTATAATCGCTCACGTCGCTTAAAAGCTGAACGGGAGTCAATTTGTCGCCATCGCGTTTGACGACGTAAGGGTTTGAAGAATCGCTCAAAAATACGTAATCGTTTGCGGCGGCGATACGCGTCGCGCCCGAAAAACCTTCGAGCGAGTAGTAACTAAACGTTGAAGTTACAACGTCGTAAATCTTGACGCCGTCCGCTTCGAGCGTGTAGATAACGCCGTCCGCAGTTACCATATCGCACGCCGATTGTATTCTGTTGGGCGCGTCGCCGCGGTCTGTGACGGCAAAGGGGAGCTGCTCGCCGCTTATCTCGTCAAATTTGTACACGGCGTTCATCGTTCCGTCGCAAACGTAAACGAAGCCGCCGAAAACGCAAAGCCCTTGCGGGTTTACGAGATTGTAAAGCTTTTCTTCGGTCAGCGAAGATCTGATCCTTGAAACGTTGCCCGTCGTCAGGTCTACGTTGAAAAGCCCGTTGGGCGTGGTGTACCAGATATTGCATTCGGTCGCCGCGGCGTAACGCATATCGCCGAGATTTTCAGCCGTCTTATTGCCGGGACCGTAGGCGAAATCGAAGGGAAGGAGTTTTCCTTCGTTGAAGTAATAAATGCTTCCGTCGGGGGTGACGGTCACTTTCTGCGCGTCGTTTTCAAGGACATAGGTGGCGCGCTGGATAAATTCAAGCCCGAGTTCGTCGCTTAAAATGCGGTAGCTGTAAACGGAACTTGAAGGGTTTGTTATAAGCACGTCGTCCTGAATAAAGAAGTAGTTTGAAACTTTGACGCTCGTTTCGACGACTTCTCCGTTCGTAACGTCGAGCGAATACAACCTTGACATCGATAGGAACAAAACGTAATCGCCGTAAACGGCTATTTTCGAGATGCTGTAACCGGTAAGATCGAACGAAGAAAACAGCTCGTTTTTAAACGTTACTATACGCTCTCTTTCGGCGACGACGAAAACGTCTTCGCCGACGGCAACGTCTACGGGCGAAGATAATTTATAATATTCGAGATAGGCAGAAGGCGCGACTATCTCCGTTTCTACGGTGTAAGCATTTACCGTTTCCGCAAACGCTTTACCGTTTAAATTGCAGTTTGCCGTAAACGAAACGGCAAGCGCGGCAAGTATCGCAGCAAATATAATTGATCGTTTCATGATTACCGATGACCGATTTTTTCGTATTATTCGTATTATTTATTATTATACCATTATAATCGCTTTTTTTCAATATTTAAATATAAAAAAATTTCCGCTCGACAAATATTTTCGTCGGGCGGAAAATTTTTTTGGTTTTTTTAATAATTGACAGATTCTGTCACGCAATGGTTATAGAATATTTATCGAACAAATGTTCTACAAACGTACAATTATAACACACTTTACGATAAGTGTTGATTTTAATGACGGTTTATGTAATAATAAATAAAATTTAATCAATTTTGTTCAAAATTGTCATTAAAATTACTGCTTTCGTAAAAAGGCGGTATATAATGAGTGCAGAAATTCAAGGAGCTGATTTTAATGGAATACGTAAAGATACTGCTTTCCGCTTATCCGAATCTTGACAAGGTCATCAGGACCGAAGGAGAAAACTATTTAAGAAGGTGTTTTAATTCGGCTTTCTTTTCGGAACCTTGCGATAAGTTCAGCGAAAAGCTTTTGTCTTTATATGCAAGACGAGAAAAGCTTATCGTCTTAAAAAACAAGCTTGACGTGCTTTTTTCACGCCTTTCCGACGAAGAAAAAGCCATGTTGAACTTTAAATATGCCGGTATTTTGCCAAAAACGAAGTTTACTTTTTCAACGCGAACTTACTTCCGCAGGCAAATAAAGCTTATGAAAAAGGTCGAAGAGTATCTCGGATTTTTGAACTTGACAGAAGAAACGTTCAAAAAGGATTACGCCGACATATGGTTTTTCAAGTCGCTCGGACAGAGCGTCAAGGAGATCGCGAGAAGACGTAACGATTTGGCTTTAAAGAAGATTTTTTCTTCCTGAAACTTCGTGCCGCGCCCGTTTTCAGATCTTCGCTAAATAATCGAATATTTAACAAAAATATAATATATTCGTTCAAAATTCAGTAGTCGTCGTCCGTTTGTGCTTTCTTTTGAGATAGCTTATCCGGGCGAACGATGAGATAGACGAAGATGAGAACGACGATTATCGCAAGCGTTATGAGAACTATCTCGACGGGCGATCTGTCGTCGGCGGGAACGCTTTGCGAAGCCGAAGCGCTCGTTATTGACGAAGGGGATTTATCCGAAGTTTCGCGCGGAGTCTGCATGGCGACGTACTCTGCGCTCAAAGGCAAGTAAAAACTCTCGAAGGCGTTTCTTGCCACGTAGCCGACCGAGCCGTTGCCGTAAACGTAGAAGTCGTCTGAAGAAGCGGCGCTTACGCCGAAGTATCTGACCGTCGAGCCTGCGGAAATCACGGCTCTCGGTTTTGTTGCCGCAGAGTCGGAAAACAAAACGACGTCTGTCACCGCTTTAAGCGTTACGTCGGGATAAGGTGAAGAAACTACGTTATCGTAAAAGGCGACGTCCACCGTTTTTACGTAACCTTCGATACTCGGGCAGTCGTCGAAAGAGTCCATAAATACGACTCGGGTAAACTCCCCGACGGTGTCCACGACGGAGACGAAGTAGCTTTTATCCACGATAAACCTTTCAACTTTTCCGCTTGCGTCGGCGTAAAATTTAGCGCCGTCGGTTACGACCATGGCGTAACGCGAAACGCTTGCCGAAAAAGCCGCGCTCCCGCCAAAGGCGTAAAGCGAGCAAAAGAAAATAACGGATATTGCTGTGAAAAGTATAAATTTTTTCATGGTAAAACACATTATAACCCCTTTTAACTAACGTAATATAAGGAAATTTGCGGTATTTTCGCAAGGAAGGTCGAAAACGGTGAACGAAGTAAAACGAATACTCGATATAGAGCGCGAGCAGGAAAGGCGCCGTCGCGACGACAGGCTTTCTATCTACAATCAGGGCAGAAAAAAGCATTTGAAGCAGATAGCTTTTCATAAGTGCAAAAAGAAAAACCGATGGGTTTTCGGCGGAAACAGGAGCGGAAAAACGGAGTGCGGAGCGGTAGAAGCGATATGGCTTGCGCGCGGTATCCACCCTTATCGAAAGAATAAACCGAACGTTTCGGGGTGGGTGGTGTCGCTGTCGTCGCAAGTGCAAAGGGACGTGGCGCAAAAGAAGATTTTAAGCTATTTGAACCCCGGTTGGATAGAAGATATCGTCATGTCCGAAGGCAGGCGCGACAGCCCCGAAAACGGCGTTATCGACCTTATTATTATCAGAAACGTTTTCGGCGGAACGTCGAGAATAGGTTTTAAAAGCTGCGATCAGGGCAGGGAAAAGTTTCAGGGCGCTTCGCTCGACTTCGTGTGGTTTGACGAAGAACCGCCCAAGGACGTTTACGACGAGTGTAAAATGAGAGTGCTCGACCGTTGCGGCGATATATTCGGAACGATGACGCCGCTTAAAGGCATGACTTTTATCTACGACGAGATATATATGAACAAGTACGGCTCGAAGGAAGTGTGGTACGAGTTCATGGAGTGGGCGGATAATCCCTTTCTCGATAAGAAGGAAGTGAAAAAGCTTTCCGAAAGTCTTTCGGACGACGTGCTCGACGCCCGCCGTTACGGCAGGTTTTCGGTGGCGAGCGGGCTCGTTTACAAGGAATTCGACGAAAATATCCACGTGATAACGCCTTTTTCGGTTCCGCGCGAGTGGTACTGCGACATTTCGATAGACCCCGGGCTCAACAATCCGCTCTCGTGCCACTTTTACGCGGTCGATTACGACGGAAACGTCTACGTCATAGCCGAACACTTCGAGGCGGGGCGGGAGATATCCTATCACGCCGAAAAGATAAAGGCGATCGCCGACAGACTTTTATGGCCGCGGCTTGACGACGGAAGATTGCGTTCGCTCATCGACAGCGCCGCCAACCAGAAAACGCTTTCGGGCACCAGAAGCGTAAGCGAACTGTTTTACGACCACGGCATAAGCGTAAATCCGCGCGTCAACAAAGACCTTTTCAGCGGTATAGCGCGGGTGAAGGAATATCTCAAAGAAAAGCGGCTTTATATATTTTCGTCGTGCGTAAACCTTATACGCGAAATAAAGGGCTACTACTGGAAGGACAGCGACACGCCCTTCAAAAAGGACGACCACGCGCTCGACGAACTCAGGTATTTCATTATGTCACGCCCCGAGAATAAAGCCCCGAAGGAGGAAAAAACGGAAATACAACTCAACAAGGAACGGCTGATAAAAAGACTTTGCCGCTCGCGTAAAAAGCGCTGAATACTTCGCGTATGGAAATCGCGCCGAAAATCAGGCTTGCGGCAAAAAAAATCGTAAAAGACGGCAATATTTTCTTTTTTATGGCTTTGATCGGCAAAACCTTCGCTTGTCGTCGCTTCCGATTTTCGCGGGGCGAAAAAGCTTGCCCGTAAAGTTTGTAAAGCTTATCGGGCGCGCGGGAGGGAACTGTGAACGAATTAGAAGAGAAAATCAGACGGGCAATGGCGAAAAAGGCTGTGGGTTACAGCGCGAAAGAAGTCGTCGAAGAATACTCCGACGACGACGGCGTTTTAAAGCTTACTCGCAGAAAAGTAACCAAAAAACACGTGCCGCCCGACACTCAGGCGGCAAAAATCGTAATGGAAGGCTTTAACTCGGCGGCTGTCGAAAATATGACCGACGAAGAGCTCGAAGCCGAAAAACAAAGACTTCTTAAATCTTTAAAGGAGAAAGAAAATGAAACTGAAAACAACGACTGAAAAAATCGTCTGTTCCGTGCCGGGGTGCGGGAACGTGGCGGCTTTCAAACTGAGCGCGGGCGTAGGCGAAGAGTTTATCTGCAAAGAGTGCGCGAAAGCTCTTTACGCCGAACTTGCGGGCGTATCTTTCGACGGCGAAAACGACGGCGAAAGTTCGTCGAAAGCTAAAAAGAAAGACTGACGGGGTGATTTTGTTGGATAAATTTCGTGAAGATCTCGTAAAAGAGATCAAGGAAGACTTCGAGCGCCGCAGAGAAGACAGGCGCGCTCTCGAACAACAATGGAATCTCAATATGAACTTTCTCTCGGGCAACCAGTATTGCGACATCGCGCCAAACGGCGAGATATCCGATACCGACGAAGGCTACGTCTGGCAGAATAAGGGCGTGTATAACCATATCGCGCCCATAGTCGAAACGAGAGTGGCTAAGCTTGCGAGAGTGCGCCCCGTGATGAGCGTTCGAGCCGCGGGAAGCGAAGAAGCCGATTTAAAGACGGCGCGCATATCTTCGGACGTATTGAACGCCACATGCAACAGAGTGGGGCTCGACAACGTTATTTCCAAAGTAACGCTGTGGAGCGAAACGCTCGGCACGGCGTTTTATCGGATAGTGTGGAACGGTAACGCCGGCAGAGTGCTCGGCGCAGTCGACGGCAAGAGCGTTTCGGAAGGCGACGTCGAGATAATGGCGGTATCTCCTTACGAGATATTCCCCGAGAGCTTATACAGAAGCGACTTATCCGAGCAGAAGAGTATTATCTACGCAAGGGCGGTCAACGTCGACGAGATAGAAAGCGTTTACGGCGTAAAAGTTCAAGGCGAAGAAACGGACGTTTTCACTCTTTCTTCCGTCAAGGGCAGTAAAAAATACGTGACGAACAGGATCACGGGAACTACCGCTCCCGACTGCGCCGTCGTCATCGAACGTTACGAACGCCCGAGCAAGAAGTTTCCTAACGGCAGAGTAGTGACCGTGGCGGGCGATACGCTCTTGTCTGTCACCACGCTTCCGTACGTCAACGGAGTGGATGGAAAGAGAGATTTTCCTTTCGTAAAGCAGGACTGCATTTCACAGGCGGGTGCGTTTTTCGGAACGTGCGTTATCGACAGAATTATTCCGCTCCAACGCGCCTATAACGCCGTGAAAAACAGAAAACACGAGTTTTTAAACAGAATTTCGATGGGCGTAGTTACCGTTGAGGACGGCTCCGTCGACGTCGACGAACTGACCGAAGGCGGGCTCGAACCGGGAAAAGTTCTCGTTTACAGGCAGGGATTCGCTCCGCCGAGAATGATGGCTTCCGAAACGCTTCCGTTCGATTTTGCGGGCGAAGAAGAAAGGCTTACGAGCGAGTTTATAACGGTGAGCGGCGTAAGCGAGATATCGAGAAACTCGAAGATACCTTTCAACGTTACGAGCGGTGTGGCGTTGCAGCTCTTGATAGAACAGGACGAAACGCGTCTTTCCGTCACGGCGGAGAACGTGAGAAGGGCTATAAAGGACGTCGCAAAACAGGTGATAAGGCTGTTCAAGCAGTTTTGCGGCAAGACGCGTCTTATGAAAATAGCGGGAAGCAACAAAGCAAGCGAAGTGTTTTACTTCAACGCGAGCGACTTAACGAGCGACGACGTCGTATTCGACACCGAAAACGAGCTCACCTACACGCCCGCGCAGAAGAAAACTTCCGTGCTCGAACTTCTCTCGACGGGGCTTCTTGCCGACAGCGACGGAAACCTTTCTCAACGGACTAAGGCGAAGATACTCGAAATAATGGGTTACGGCAGCCTTGACAACGTTCAGGATTTAACGTCGCTGCATATTTCGAGAGCGCAGGCGGAAAACCTTGAAATGCAAAAGGAATACGTCGAGCCCGAAGACTACGACGACCATAACGTCCATATCGCCGAGCACGTCAGATTTTTACTGTCGGGTGAGCTGGAACTTACGAAGGACAAGAAGACTACGAAGGATAATATCGTCCGCCATATCGCCGAACACAGGAAGAAACTTTCCGTCGGCGACACGGCAAAAGATGGTGAAGGCGGCTTTGAAGCCGAGGAGCCTTCGCCGATAACTCAAGCGTAAAAGCGGAGTTTTTCGCGGTAACGCTAAAAAAACGGGTGAAGCCGAAAAAACTTCGGTTTCGCGCCGATAATATAAATCAAGGTCGGG
>CACXHH010000086.1 GCA_902767455.1 uncultured Eubacteriales bacterium | reverse complement strand
TCGACGTACTTCGAGTGAGTATTCTGCATAAAAAACGAATTTAACGCCGTCTGACCGCCATATAGATTTGTCTTTGAGCGGCTTCCCAACCGCTTTATCTGCTCTCAAAAAAACTATTGATGGGGTGTATGTTACTCTTATCGTTTACTTTTAACGCAATATATAAATATCGTAGGGCTTTTTTCGCAAGCGGCTTGCGTTTATATCGCTACTTATGATATAATCTAACCATGTTAAAAGCCGATTTCTCAAATATAAATAAAAACGACGTCGTAGCCGTTGCATTATCTGGCGGCGAAGATTCCGTCACGCTTTTACACGTCTTACTCGAAAACGCCGAATCTTTGGGCTGTAAAGTAAAGGCGATTTCCGTTGAACACGGCATCCGCGGCGAAACTTCAAAAAAAGACCTTGACTTCTGCGTCGATCTATGCTCGCGTCTTAACGTTGAGATAAAAACCACCTGCGTCAACGCGCCGGCATTTGCCAAAGAGAACGGCTATTCGCTCGAACAAGCCGCGCGCGTCCTTCGATACGACTTCTTTTATAAGTGTATCGACGAAGGCTTTTGCGATAAAGTGGCGGTCGCTCACCATCTTTCCGATCGAGCGGAAACTATTCTTTTCAACATTCTACGCGGCTCGTCTTTAAGCGGCGCGAAAGGTATCTCGAGCGTAAGCGACGACGGCAGGATAATCCGCCCGCTTTTAAACGTCACGAAAGACGAAATATCCGCCTATAGGTCGATTAACGGCTTAAAATTCGTTACGGACGAGAGCAACTTCGACGTGAACTTCACGCGGAACGCGTTACGGCTCAACATAATTCCGCAGCTTGAAACGTACTTTCCGCGGGCTGAAGATTCCATCGTCAGATTCGGCGAAAGCTGCCGCGCCGACGACGAATATCTCTACTCGCTTGCCGAAACCGTTCTTGAAAAGCGCGGTAGCGCGTACTATATCGACGCAAAAGCGCCATACCCCGTGTTTTCACGCGCGGCGATACTCGCGTTAAAGCGTTCGGGCGTTGAAAAGGACTACCAAAAATCACACGTTGACGCCCTTTTCGCGCTCGCTTCAAACCAGACGGGAAGGCAATGCGATCTTCCGCTTTCCGTTTTGGCAACGAAAGTCCACGATCACGTTGTGCTTGAACGAAAAAAGCCCGATAATCGACTTATAGCCCCGTTTACGCTCGGCGATATCCCTTACGGCGACATGGTCGTATCTTGCAAAAAGATAGACAAAAACGACGTCGTTTTCGGCGACGGGCTTTATTTCGATCTCGATAAGCTTCCGCAAGACGCCGTTTTTCGTCCGAAGCAAGACGGTGACGTTTTCACGAAATTCGACGGCAGCACGGTAAGTTTAAAGAAGTTCCTGACGGACAAAAAAGTCGCTCTTCCGCAAAAAAAGCGAGTCGTCGTTCTCGCAAAGGAAAAAATAGTATATCTTATAGTTAATTTAGAGATTTCTTCGCTAATAAAGATTGACAAGGCAAGCATAAATGTCGTAAAATTAACGTGTAGTTCTACAAAGGAGTAAACCATGTACGAAGATTTAAAGAAGATACTCATTACCAAAGAAGAAATCGACAAACGAATTAAAGAACTCGCAGCAGAACTCGACCGTGACTACGAAGGCAAACGCCCGCTTATGGTTGCTATTTTAAAGGGTAGCGTAATGTTTTACGCCGACCTTCTGCGCGCCATGACCATTCCGCTCGAACTTGACTTCATGGCAATTTCAAGCTACGGCAACAAGACCAAATCGTCGGGCGAAGTCAAGATGATAAAAGACCTTGACCGTTCTATCGAAGGAAGACACCTTATCATCGTTGAAGATATAGTCGACAGCGGTTACACGCTATCATACCTTAAACGCATGCTTTATTCACGCCACCCCGAATCCGTGAAGATCTGCACTCTTTTAGATAAATTCGAGTGCCGTGAAACGCCTCTGCAACCCGATTACAAAGGCTTCGATATCGGAAACGAATTCGTCGTCGGCTACGGGCTCGACTACGCCGAAAAATACCGCAACCTGCCCGAGATCGGCATCTTAAAAGAAGAGGTATATCGGTAATTATTTTTCATTCAAAATTTCAAAAACCCCGCTATAAGTCGATTATCGCGGGGTTTTGTTTTTTCTTCGTCGTTAATTTTATCATTTTATCGCTTGTTTTTGCTAACTGTTTGAACGGATACTTTCAGCTCCGCCTTTATAGTTTCCCCTTTCTGTTGTTTCCGTTATTTTTATGTAAAAACAGTCGTTAATCGACTTATAGCCCGACTTATCCGTTTTTTACGTGAAAAAGCCCGCTTTAAAAAAGCGGGCTTTTGTTATAACGGAAATAATTATTCGTTTTCGAGTTTGTCGAGAAGGTCGGCTATTCTGTCAAGGTCGTCGCGGGTGTAATAATCTATGTAAATTCTACCCTTTTTATCGTTTCCGATAGCCGAAACCTTGGTGCCGAAGCCGCGTTGCATTCTTACTATCAGATCTTTAAGCTCAACGCTCATTCCGGCTTCCATACGCGCGCGTTTTTCTTTGCGTTTTTCTTCGGGCGGGTTGTAATAGTCTTTAACGGCTTGTTCGACTTCTCTTACGGACATTCTTTTGGCTACCGCCTTGCCCGCGATCGAAATCTGTTCTTCTTTCGGGAGCGTTATAAGAGCTCTTGCGTGACCTTGAGAGAGAGCGCCGCTCGAAACCATATCTATAACCGCGTTATCGAGAGTAAGAAGCCTTAAAGTGTTGGCTATTGCCGAGCGGCTCTTACCTATTCTTTCGGCGAGTTCTTCCTGATTGATGTCGTATTCTTCCATGAGCTGTTTCATGGCGTTGGCGGCTTCTATCGGGTTGAGATCTTCACGCTGAAGGTTCTCGATGAGCGATATTTCCTTGATCTGGCGTTCATTGTAGTCCTTGATTATGGCGGGAACGGTCGTTTTGCCGGCTAAACGGCTGGCTCTCCAACGGCGTTCGCCCGCGATGATCATATACTTGTCGCCTTTTTTATTAACGACGATAGGCATTATCACGCCGTGAACGGCGATAGAATCGGCAAGTTCCTGCAAGGACTGCTCGTTGAACACCTTTCTCGGCTGGTTGGGGTTTGGAGCGACCGAATTTATCTCTATCTCAACGACGCTGTTTTTTATCTCTTTGCCTTCTTCGCCGTAATCGTCGAAAGAAAACTTGCTGTAATCTTCCTGCGTATCGGCAAGAAGCGCCGCAAAACCTTTACCTAAACCTTTTGCCATTATTTCGTCCTCCCGAGATATTCTTCTACAAGTTGATTATAAGCTACCGCACCGCGGCAACGTTTGTCGTGAACGGCTACCGGCACGCCGTGGCTCGGCGCTTCGGAAATGCGGATATTGCGCGGAATAACCGTTTTAAAGACCTTATCGCCGAAGTATTTGACTATCTCGTCGTAAATCTGACGGGAAATAAGCGCTCTGCCGTCGTACATCGTGATAAGCACGCCTTCGATGGTAAGTTCGGGGTTAAGCGCGCGCTTGACGAGTTTGACAGTGTTCATAAGCTGCGTCAAGCCTTCGAGCGCGTAATATTCGCTCTGTATCGGAATAAGAACGCCGTCGGCGGCGGCAAGCCCGTTGATAGTCAGAAGCCCTATCGCGGGCGGACAGTCGAGAATAATGAAATCGTATTCATCCTTTATCTCTTTAAGCGCGCCGAGCAGTATTTTTTCACGTCTCGGCATGGAAACGAGCTCGACTTCAGCTCCTGCGAGATCGATACTCGACGGAAGCAGATACAGATTGTCGAATTTGGTCGCGATCACAGCATTCTTTACGGGAACGGAATCGATCATTACCCCGTAGACGGAATTTTTCAGACCGCTCTTTTCGACGCCGAGCCCGGTCGTCGCGTTGCCCTGCGCGTCGATATCGCATAGCAGGACTTTTTTACCGTTTTGTGCAAGCCCGTAGGCTAAATTGATGGCGGTAGAAGTCTTTCCGACGCCACCTTTTTGGTTGGAAATTGCAATTATTCTCCCCATAAAAACCCCCGTCTTACGTATTTTTATTTTAATTCAACTTTAATATCGTACTCGTTTTTTTCGTTTGCGCCCGTCTTTTAACGGTGTAACAACGCCTTAACGGCGGCATAGGAGCCGCCGCAAGATCGTCAGAATTATTCTTTACTTTCGTCCTTAGAAGACTTTTCGCCCTGAGCTTCGGCAGAAGGTCCTACGGCTTTGTTCGTACTTTCGGTAGTCGGAGTATCTGCTTCGGCAGAAGATTTTTCTTCGCTTACAGGCTTGCTTTCCGTTTTCACGCCTTCCTTCATAGCCCTTTCAAGCGGGTTTGCACTCTCTTTGTGCTCGATATAATCGAGTATCTCGGCGACAGACTTGCCCGCCATTACCATATCGACTTCTTCGCCGTAAATAGTTTCACGTTCTATCAAAAGCCTTGCCATAGTGTCGAGCAGATCTCTGTGTTCGGAGAGCATTTTGACGGCTTTTTCGTAAGCGTCGTTGATGACGAGCCTTATCTCGTTATCGATTATCTTAGCGGTGTCTTCACTGTACGGCTCGCGTTGCTGATAATCGCGCCCGACGAAAATTTCGCCGTTGTTTCCGTAAGAAACGGGACCTATCTTTTCGCTCATGCCGTATTCGGTGACCATAGCGCGGGCTATTCTCGTAGCCTGAGAAATATCTCAGCTCGGACCCGACGTGACTTTTTTGAGAACTATGGCTTCCGCAGCCCTTCCGCCCATCGTCATTACGAGATCGTCCAAAAGGAAGTCCTTGGTGATATAGTTATCGTCGTTGTCAGGCCTTGCAAGCGTATATCCGCCCGCTTTTCCGCGAGGGATAATGGAAACTTCCTGAACGGGGTAATAGTTGGGAAGCAGTTTTGCCAAAATAGCGTGACCCGATTCGTGGTAAGCCGTCTGGCGTTTGTCAGATTCGGTCATAAGCCTACTCTTTTTCTGCGGGCCCATAATGACTTTGTTGATGCCTTCGTACAGGTCTGTGTTCGTTATGAACTTTCTGTCCTGACGAGCGGCAAGTATCGCCGCTTCGTTTAAAAGGTTTGCAAGATCTGCGCCCGAAAATCCGCCGGTCATTCTCGCTAAAATCTTGAAATTGACGTCGGGAGCGAGCGGTTTATTACGCGCGTGTACCTTTAATATAGCTTCACGGCCGCGTACGTCGGGCAAATTGACGTATATCTGACGGTCGAATCTGCCCGGACGCAAAAGCGCCGGATCGAGTACGTCCGCACGGTTGGTCGCCGCCATTATGATAACGCCCTCGTTGGCTTCGAAACCGTCCATCTGTACGAGAAGTTGGTTAAGAGTCTGTTCTCTTTCATCGTTACCGCCGCCAAGACCTGCGCCCCTTTGACGACCGACAGCGTCTATTTCGTCTATAAAGACGATGCACGGTTGATTCTTCTTTGCGGTATTGAAAAGATCTCTTACTCTCGAGGCGCCTACGCCTACGAACATTTCTACGAAGTCCGAACCGCTTATCGAGAAGAACGGAACGCTCGCTTCGCCTGCGACGGCTTTTGCAAACAACGTCTTACCCGTTCCCGGAGGGCCTACGAGAAGTACGCCTTTGGGAATCTTTGCTCCGAGCTGTGTGAATTTTTGCGGATTCTTTAAAAATTCGACTATTTCCTGAAGTTCGAGTTTTTCTTCGTCTGCGCCGGCTACGTCGGTAAATCTGACCTTGACGTTGGAAGTTATCTGCGCCTTTGTCTTTCCGAAGTCAATGGCGCTCTTGTTACCCGCGCCCATCTGACGCACGAACATTACGACGAGGAATATACCTATACCTACCGTCAAAAGCGGCATAACGAGTGACGACCAAACGCTTCCCGCGTTCGGGTCGGTATTATCGATGACGAATCCCTGAGCCGCAAGATAATAGATTATCTCAAAATCTTTTTCTTCTCTTGAAAAAGAAGCGGAATAAGCGAGCTTGTAACCGTTATTGACCTTAGTATATCCTTTAAGGTTATATACGTCGATAACTATCTTATCGATCTCCTTATTTTCCGACGCCGCGTCGTATACGAAGCCTTTTTCGTTTGCGCCGCTGAAAGTTATACCGCACTTGGTATAGAACTCCGTCGTAGTCAACTTCTTTGCGTTATTGTTGAACAGGAATAGCGCCCCCAGCAGAGCGACCGCAACAACGGCAAAAATAATCAACCACGATCTTATAGTACCTTTCATAATTCTCTCCTATAAAACCATAGAATATTTCTTTTATAATATAATATCACAAAACGCCCGTTTTATCAATTAAATCGCGTCGTTTTATAAAAAAATTTGCTAGTCATCACTTCATTTAGCGAACTATATCTTCTTTTCCGTAATCTACGATACGTTGCATCGTTCTTTTCGTTTTCTGCTCCAAATTTATTTATCGTTCGTAATGACGGTTATTAGTTATATTATACTTATTCGTGCAACGATTTATTCGCTTAAATCAAATTGTCAATTTTTTTATAACAAACACTTTAAAAAGCTCTGAATCGTTATTGTTTTACCACCGTCCGCTGATTTTCCATTCTGTGTCGTCGCGTTTAAATCGACCAAAATTTTAGTTGTATTTTTTCGTTTTTGTTGATAAAGTTTTGTCTTTCTTGTTTAAGACGCTAAAATAATAGTCTGATGTTTCACGTGAAACAATTTTTGCACCTGCATTTTGATTTGGCGCTTTAAACTAATAATAGTAATTTACTTTTCTTATTGTCAGTGATATGAATATACGATATACAATGAATAAAAATACGGAAATATTTCACGTGAAACATAAAAAACTGATGTCCTAAAAACCCGAAATGTTTCACGGAAATCAATATTCCTAGAAAATACACGAAAAAAATAATGAATATTTTCACCTGAAAACTTCGTTAAATAAGATAAATTAAGCGAAAAGAATAGCAAAAACAGAGCAAATTTTAAGGTAAACAAGCTGTTTTGATAGTTTTGAAAAAATAGTTTACGTAAATTCAAATGTTTCACGGAAACAAGGACAAAACAGAGCTTGTCAAAAAAATAGGGAAAGCAAAGCAATATACAAATTATTTATATTTTTACAATTATTTGAATATTTAATGAATATTTTATGAATATCGTTTAAAAGACACGGAAAAAGGGTATAGTTATTTTATGGAAAAATATTCGTTCAGTTTTAAAGACAAATACGCCGTACAGAAGGTCAGAGATTCTTTAGAAAACTTCTTCGATCAAGGTAAACCCGTTATAGTATGTATAGGCACAGATCTAACGATAGGCGACAGCCTTGGTCCGATAATAGGCACGATGCTTATCAAGAAGAACGTAAACGCCTTCGTGTACGGCACGCTTAATTGCCCCGTAACCGCAAAAGACGTCAAAGCGCTTACTATTTTTTTAAAGAAAGCGCATAGTGGGGAGAGAATACTCGTTATAGACGCGGCGATAGGAATATCTGACGACGTGGGTAAAATCAAAGTCGAACACGCGCCCATAAAGCCCGGTTCGGGAGCGAATAAAGATCTTCCCGAAGTGGGCGACGTAAACCTTATAGGGATAATTGCCGAAAAGTCTTCGTCAAATTACGCTTTTTTAAATCTTACGAGATTATCCGCCGTATATAATATGGCAAGCGTTATAGCCGACGGTATTGCCGAACGCTTAAACGATTTAAAGAGCGGAGATAAAATCGCGTCCTGATATTTATAACGTAAGCGCCGTCAATTATAATGATAAAGTTTGAATTATAGCGCAAGATTTCTTATTTTGCGCCAAACTAAAACCGCGAACTTTCGTTCGCGGTTTATTTCGTCCGTAGATATATTATTCGTTCAGAAGTTCCATAGAGAACTTCAATCTTTCAAGGCTTCTTTCCTTGCCGAGAATTTCAGCCATTTCCACGGCACCGCCGGGGGTAACGTCTTTACCGGTAAGGGCGACGCGCGCCGTCCAGAGCACCTGACCGTTTTTGAGCTGTTTTTCGGCGGCGAGCGCAATAAGCGAATCATGTATCGAGTCGTGATCGAACTTTTCAAGCCCTGCGAGAGTATCGTAGACCATGGGGAGAACGGTTTTAGCGAGTTCCTTATCCGTCTTCATCTTCTTATGGCAGAACATTTCGGTATCGAATTTGCCGTACTCTTCGAGAAAATCTATCTTTTCGGGGATCTCGCTCATGATCTCGATCCTCGGTTTCAAGAGCGCGGCGATAAGCCTGCCGTCGTACTTGCCGTAAGTTTTTGACTTCTGTCTGAACGGCTCGGAGATCTTAAAGAACGTTTCGTCGTCCATAGCTTTGAGATACTCGCCGTTGAGCCAGCGCAGTTTAACGTCGTCAAAGATAGCGGGCGACTTGGAAACTCCGTCGAGCGAAAACTTCTCTATCATTTCAGCCATAGTCATCTTTTCGCTGTTGTCCTTAGGGCACCAACCGAGAAGAGCGATGTAATTGACGATAGCTTCCGCAACGTAGCCCTTGGAGATAAAATCGTCAAAGTTGGCGTCGCCGTAACGCTTGGAGAGTTTTCTCGTAGCGTCCTTCATGATGGGCGGAAGGTGAATATAAACGGGCCTTTCCCACCCGAACGCGTCGTACATAAGGTTGTACTTTGGCGTGGACGAAAGATATTCGGCTCCGCGAATAACGTGCGTGATGCACATAAGGTGGTCGTCAACGACGTTGGCGAAGTTGTAAGTGGGCAGCCCGTCGCTCTTGATGAGAACTCCGTCTTCAAGTTCGGAATAATCTACGGCAATATGCCCGTAAACCGCGTCCTCATAGCTGCCGACGCCTTCCGCGGGGATATTCTGCCTTATAACGTAGGGAACACCCGCTTCGAGATTTTTACGAATCTCTTCGGGGGAAAGATGCAGACAATGCTTATCGTAGCGCACGTTGCCGTTCTCGTCGCGAAGCGACTCAACTCTTTCCTTCGTGCAGAAGCAGTAATAAGCGCCGCCCTTTTCAACGAGCTCTTTAGCGTATTTGAGATAAATATCCTTACGCTCGGTCTGAACGTACGGGCCGTAGTTTCCGCCGATGTCGGGGCCTTCGTCGTAAGTCATGCCGCCTTCTTTAAGCGACGAATAAATAACTTCAACGGCGCCTTCAACGTATCTTTCCTGATCGGTATCTTCGATACGAAGAATAAAATCGCCGCCGTGCTGTTTAGCGTAGAGATAGCAGTAAAGCGCCGTACGCATTCCGCCAAGGTGCATAAACCCCGTCGGGCTGGGCGCAAAACGAGTTCTGACTTTCATATTTATATTAACTCCTTATAATTGACCGTTTTTCGTAAATGTTTAAGCGAACGCAAGCGTTTAATAAAAAGCAAAGCGCCGCAAATTCAGTACGGGTATCAGCCGAATTTACTTTCGACGCGCTTGACGATAGCTTTGAGCCTTCCCGTGTGCTGGTAGCTGAACACGCCGTTTTTAGCGACGATGATATGATCGAACAGCGCCACGCCGTGCATCGATAAAAGCATAAAGAACTTTTCGGTCGCGTCGTCATCGTCGGCGCTGGGCGTTGCCGAGCCCGACGGGTGGTTGTGAACGAACGCTACCGACGCAGGCTTTAAGATAGCCACTTGCTGGGCAAGCTCCGAAAGGTCTATGTCCACGTGCTGTTCGTCGTTATCCGAAAAATACTTTCTCGAATCGATATGCTGTTTCTTGTCAAGGAAAAATACTATCATCGTTTCCTTGTCGGTAGCCGAAAAGAACTTCTTGAACAGCTCCTGCGTGTAAGTCATATCGAAGATGCTTCGCCCGAGTTCGTCCGTTTCGTTTCTGCGCATGACTTCGCCGAGAACGGCAAGATACGCCGCGGTGTTCTTGCCCACGCCTTCAACGCTCAAAAGCGCGGCGGCGTCCGCCTTAAAGACGGCGGAAAGAGTTCCGAACTTATCGATAAGTCGGTGGGCGATATCGTTGGTGTTCTTTCTCGGAATAGCGTTGAACAGGATAACTTCCAACAGCTCGTAATCGTTCAACGACGTAGGCGCAAAAAAGACTTTTTCGCGTAGTCTGTCACGATGATGTTCGTGTAACATATCAATCCCCTGAAGTGACTAAACACTATTTTCGTAAAACCCGTAAAAACATTTTACCACATTTTGAAAAAAGTGTATAATATATTTGATAAGAAAATCCGTTTTTTAGAAATTTATTGCTTTTTTCAGCCGCAACCGCGCCGAAAACGACGCGCGCGCCGCAAAAAAACGACTGATTTAAACGGAATAAGGAGAAATTTATGGATAAGAACAAACTTATGTCCGACTTTTGCGGGCTTTTGTCCATCGCAAGCGTAAAGGGCGAGCCGAGTAAAAACGCGCCGTTCGGCGAAGAAGTCGCTAAAGCTCTCAAATACACGCTCGAACTCGCAAAAAGCTTCGGCTTCAAAACGATAAACTACGACGGCTTCGTCGGCGAAGTCATCTTCGGCGAAGGCAAGCCGTTCGGCATTTTGTGTCATCTCGACGTGGTGCCCACGGGCAACCCCGCCGCCTGGATAAGCCCGCCGTTTACGCCTACCGTTCGTGACGGAAATCTTTACTGCCGCGGCGTTCTCGACGACAAATGCGGGGCTATATGTTCGTTATTCGCTATGAAGGAGCTTAAAGACAACGGCTTTACGCCTACGCGCGAAATACACCTTATTCTCGGTTGCGACGAAGAGAGCGGCTGGGGCTGTATCGACCACTACAAGCAAGTTGCCACACTTCCCGAAGAAGGCATCTCGCCTGACGCAGACTTCCCCGTCATCTACGCCGAAAAGGGAATAGTCCACGCCAAGTTCAGGTTTGAAAAGCTTAAAAAATTCAACCTTACCGGCGGAACGCGCGCCAACGTCGTCTGCGACGAATGCACGCTTTTAACTTACGCCGAAAACGACTACGCGCTCGCCGAAAAATGCTCGCTCAAAACGACCGGCGAAAACGAGTTTAAAGCTTTCGGCGTGGCGGCGCACGGCTCTACGCCCGAAAAAGGCGTGAACGCGCTCGCGTTTGCGGTAAAATATCTCTGCTCGCTCGGCTACCTGCCCGAAAAAGCGTATACCGACTTATTCGCCGACGGACAGAATTTTAAAAACGTTCGCGACGAAACGGGATATCTTACCTTTTCGCCAAACCTTGCCGAGTGCGACGATAAATATCTTTACGTTACGGTCGACGTCCGCTATCCTTCCACGCTCGAATACGGCTACGTCGAAAAGCTTCTGCTTGCGGTGGCGCCGTTTGAAGTCGAGCACTATCAGGCGCCGCTGTTCGTAGACAAAAACAGCCGCTTGGTCACCACGCTTTTAAAAGTTTATAACGACGTTACGGGCGAAAACGCCAAGCCTATCGCAATAGGCGGCGGAACTTACGCCCGCGCGCTCAAGAGCGCCGTCGCTTTCGGACCTTCGTTCGGGGCGGAAGGCGATTCCATACACCAGCCCAACGAATATATGCCGGTAGAAAATATATATAAGTTTACCGAAATTCTTTACAGGGCATTGAAAGAGCTTTGCTGCTGAAAACCATAATAAACCCCGCCGACGGAATATCTGTCGGCGGGGTTTTGTTTTTGCCTGACGGCAAAGGAAATTAAGAATTATGAATTCGTAATTAATTCCGCAATTTTGTTTTCGTGTTAGCGAAAATATCGCTTGCCGAAAGGCAAATATAACTCGGCGACAGCCGAATATAACTTTGACGACAGTCAAAATATAACTGCCGTA
>CACXHH010000085.1 GCA_902767455.1 uncultured Eubacteriales bacterium | reverse complement strand
GATCGAAAACGGCATCAAAAAAGAACCGATGGAAACCATCGGTTCTTCGGACGTAAACAAATTATTCGGCAACGGCGGTAGCGCCTGCTTCTTTGAATTTAGCAACGAGTTTTTCAGCTTCTTCTTTGGGAAGAGCTTCTTTGATCGTGCCGCCTTTTTCAGCGAGAGCTTTAGCTTCAACGAGACCGAGACCGGTAGCTTCACGAACGGCTTTGATAACGGCGATCTTGTTAGCGCCAACGTCTTTCAATACAACGTTGAACTCGGTCTTTTCTTCAACGGGAGCGGCGGCAGCAGCGGCAGCGGGAGCAGCGGCAACGGCTACGGGAGCAGCGGCGCTTACGCCGAATTCTTCTTCAAGAGCTTTAACGAGTTCGTTGAGTTCGAGTACGGTCATACCCTTAATTTCTTCTATCATTTTGTTTAAATCAGCCATTTTTTTATTCCTCCGAATTTTTCTTTTTTTTAAGCTGTAAATTTTGTGGGCGAATTAAGTTCAGCCCTGCGCCTTCTTTTCGCTGACTGCGTTAAGCGCGATAACGAGTTGCCTCGTGATGCCGGACAATGCGCCGACAAAGTTGGAAATAGGTGCCTGCATAGAACCGAGCATCTTTGCGATGAGTTCTTCTTTGGAAGGCATGTTGGAAAGTGCTACGACGCCCGCTTTATCGATATAGCTACCGTCTACGTAACCGCTCTTGACGGAAATTATGTCGTTGTACTTCTTGCAGGCTTCAACGGCTACCTTTGCGGCAGCGGTTTCGTCCTGACCGAAGGCAACGGCGGTAGTGCCGTTAAGGTCGTTGTCGAAGCTGGTGACGCCGAGTTCATTGAACGCGCGCCTTACCATCGTATTCTTCAAAACCTTGTATTCGCAGTTTGCTTTACGGAATTCCGTTCTGAATTCGGTATCCTGCGCAACGGTCAGACCTTTGTAGTCAACGAGAACGATAGACTTGGCGTTTTTGATCTTTTCAATGATACCATCGACTATTTGTTTTTTGCTTTCAATGCTTGCTGACAAGATGTTTACCTCCTTTAAGATTTGACCGAAGAAATTAAAAACGCCCTTTTGCCAAGGCGGCAAAAGGGCGCAAAAACACAAAATCGTCTTACGTTCTTTTTGCATGACACCTCGGCAGGTACCCGATAAACCTTCGTTTACGGAATTTAACACCGGCTTTCTTCGGTTGGTTGTTTTACGCGTTAATTGTAACACCTTAAATCGATAATGTCAACAAAATAACGCAAGATTTTTTATTTCAAGCGGAAAAACGAACGTTTATTTACGCGTTTTTCGCCCGAATTTCGTGTTGATAATAAAACTTACGGATATTAAGCGTTCTTATTGAGAACTTTTACGCCCGGGCCCATGGTGCTGGCAAGAGCGATGCTCTTGACGTACTGACCTTTAGCGGCAGCCGGTTTAGCTTTGATGATAGCGTCAACCAAAGCGGTGTAGTTTTCCATAAGTTTTTCTTTGCCGAAAGACTTCTTGCCGATGGGGCAGTGAATGATAGCCGCTTTATCGAGCCTGTATTCGACTTTACCTGCTTTGGTATCGGCGATAGCTTTGGCAACGTCCGGCGTGACCGTACCCGACTTGGGGCTCGGCATCAAGCCTTTAGGACCTAAAAGTTTACCTATTCTACCGACTACGCCCATCATATCGGGAGTAGTGATGACGACGTCAAAGTCGAACCAGTTTTCTTTCTGGATTTTAGCGACGATCTCTTCCGCGCCTACGTAATCGGCGCCCGCAGCTGCGGCGGCGTCAGCCTTTTCACCCTTGGCGATGACGAGAACTTTGACCGTCTTACCCGTACCGTTAGGAAGGACTATAACGCCACGGACCTGCTGGTCTGCCTGTTTGGGGTCTACGCCGAGTTTTACGTGAAGTTCGATAGTTTCATCGAATTTAGCTTTAGCGGTGGATAAAACGAGATCCATAGCTTCGCCGGCTTCGTACTGTTTGGAATGTTCGTACGTCTTTCTGCTGTCAATATATTTTTTTCCGTATTTCATAATAAAACCTCCGTGTGGTCAACGAGTTGAACTCTCCCACTTTCTCCTTTACTGTTCGACGGTAACGCCCATGCTGCGCGCGGTGCCTGCGACCATGCTCATGCAAGCTTCCAAAGAAGCGGCGTTGGTGTCGACCATTTTGATTTTGGCTATCTCTTCAACCTGAGCCTTGGTAAGGTTAGCTACCTTGGTCTTGTTGGGAGTGCCGCTGCCCGATTCGATACCGCAAGCCTTTTTGATAAGGACGGGGACGGGCGGAGTCTTCAAAATGAAGGTAAAGGATCTATCCTGATAAATGGTGATAACCACAGGAATAATAAGACCTGCCTGCGCAGTCGTCTTAGCGTTGAACTCCTTGGTAAAGCCCGGGATATTGATACCGTAAGGTCCTAACGTGGAACCGACGGGTGGGCCCGGAGTCGCCTTGCCGGCAGGTAATTGAAGTTTTACTACAGCCGTAACTTTTTTTGCCATAATGTGCCTCCTCAATGTGGTAAAAACAAGACGCCATGAGAAAATTTAACGTCTCTCCCACGATTTATACACTTTTTACCGCTTCTTCGGGCAAGAGCTTGCCGCGAACTTTTGCGGGAAGTGACGATTTTTCGCCTTTCGCTTTATATTATATAATAATGAAAGGGCGTTTCCGACCGTAAACGAGCTTAAATAAGCCTTATTACGCGTTGTCGGCGCCGATTTTGATAAGGTCGGCATAACTTAATTCGACGCTCGTTTCACGCCCGAAGACCGTGACTTTGACCATGGCCTTTTGAGCGGATTCGTTGACAGATTCAACTTCGCCTATGAAGTTAGCCATTGCGCCGGAAGCTATCTTGACGTTATCGCCCGGGGCGAGTTCGACTTCGAGAGAGATCTTCTTGTCGATGCCGAGGCGTTGAACTTCTTCCGTGGTCAAAGGCATGGGCCTTCCTTGCGGACCGACGAACCCCGTGACGCCACGGGTATTGGTTATCATGTACCAATAGTCGTTGTTATAATCCATCTTAATAAAGACGTAACAAGGAAAGCGCTTTCTTTCAACGACCTTTTTCTTGCCGTTTTTTTCTTCGATGGTCTGTTCGGTCGGGATCTGTATCTCGTAAATAACTTCGGATAAGTTATTGTTTTCGATAAGCTTTTCCAGCCCCGATTTAACCAACGCTTCGTAACCCGAACGCGTATGGAGAACGTACCAGCTTGCGGATTCAGCGCTCATTTAACCCCCCTCAGCTGAAAGTGAGACCGATAACTTCAAGCAATTTGGATAAACCGAAATTGACTAAAGTTACGGCTACGAGGAAGAATAAGACTACTCCTAATACTACGCCCGTCTGTTTGACGACCGTGGGGAACTTCGGCCAGGTAACCTTTTTGAGTTCCTGCCACATTCCCGAGAAAGTCCTTTTGAACCATCTGCCTATTCTTACGAATACGTTAGGCTTTTTGTTTTTGACTTCCTTCTTGGAAACTTTCTTTTCGTTGACTTCGTTATTTTTGCTCATAATAAGCTCCCCCAAAAACCTTACTTCGTTTCCTTGTGAGCAGTGTGTTTTTTGCAGAACGGGCAGTATTTGTTGAGCTCGATCCTGTCAGGGGTGTTTTTCTTGTTCTTGTACACGTCGTAATTTCTCTGCTTACATTCCGTGCAAGCAAGCGTGATTCTTGTTCTGACTCCCTTTGCCATAATAAATGCCTTCCTAAAAAATTAACACCCCCGCTTCGAAGGTGCTTTGTTATTTTACTATATAATTATATATTTGTCAAGCATTTTTCGGCTTTTTGCGATATTTTTTATCGTTTTCAAACTTGATTTGCCAAAACGCCGATATCTCGTGCCCGTGCCAAAGCCAAACCGCAAGATGTTGTTTTTGCCATAAGGCAAAAAACAACAATTCGGAATAGCCGACCGCAATTTCTTCATTTCTTTATTAAAAAATTTCACCGCCGCGAGAATTCGCGGCGGCGGTAATAGATTATTCAATAAAATCGGTCAAATCGATCAGTCTTCCTGCTTCGGCGCAAGAGATTCTTCGACGAGCGCGATTGCGTCAACGCCTAAGAACTTCTTGTTTTCGGTAAGGCCGTGAGATTCGGCGCATTGATCGATAAGCATCTTCGCGTACTTGACGGCTCTGCCCGATTTGACTCTCAACAGCACGGGAACGGGTTCGTAAGTCTTCTTATCGCTCACGTCCTTGCAATGGAACTTCGGGTCTGCGGTGTTGATGTCCATATTGAGATAGAGTTTAAGCGTCTTCCCGGCGACGGAAAGTTTCACGAACTGCAATCTGCCCTTATTGAACGAGTCGAACTTCTTGGATATCCTTGATTTGATCTTTTTGAAGCGGAGCGCGTAGTTTTTGAGCTCGTCGTATCTGTCCTGCAAGATCTCGTCGGCAAGCATCATCTTCTGCGCGAAGCTCTTGTTGACGTATTTGGGTTTAGCTTCTGCGTCGATCGCGGCAAACGGCTCGGCTTCATCTGAAGGCTCTTCAGCCGCTTCTTCCGGCTCGAAGGCTTCGGCTTCCGCCGCCGCGACTTCTTCTTCGGCGGGCTCTTCGGCAGGCTGAGTAAGCGTTTCGCCTACCGTCGAGAAGCCCTGATAAGCTTCGCCGCCGACGCCGATTATCTTGATAAGACCTTCGGAGATGAGCTGTTCGGTGGTTTCGTACGGATAGTGGTAATCTTCCTGAACGATCTCGCGTTTTTCAAGCCCGAGTTCAGCCATAAGGATAGCGATAAGCTCTTTGGCGTATTTGAGCGCCCTGTCGCTTCGTATCTTCATGCCGAAAGGAACTTCGGCGTAACACTTGGTTTCGCCCGCGTTGAATTGATAGTATTTGGTCGGGTGGAATTTCTCTTCGTCGAGCGGGTCGAGCGCGAGATACAAAACGAGCGTCTTGCCGCGAATGGCGATCTTGGCGCATTTCTTCCTGCCCTTGTTAAAGGAATCGTATTTCCAGCTGAGCCTTGACTTGACGCCCTTATAAGACAAGAGTTCGTTCTTGAGCTCGGTATAGTAATCCTGGTTGGGGTTCTGCGTCTGGATAAGACGAGCCATAAACGATTTGCGGTAACGAACGACGTTGCCGAATTCATCGACTTCGACTTCTTCGTCTTCGGAAGCTTCGTCGAGAATTTCTTCGGGCTCTTCGACGGCGACGGCAGTTTCTTCCGCGGCTTCTTCGACGGGCTGTTCAACGGGCTCTTCGACGGGCTGTTCAACGGGCTCTTCGACGGGCTGTTCAACGGTTTCTTCGACCTCCTGCTCGGGCTGTTCGGCGGGAAGTTCGATATACCTGTCGACGTAGACGATCTTTTCCTTTGCGGGAGCTTCCGCAACGACGACCTGACCTTGCGAATCAACGTCGACTTCTTCAATAACCGCTAAAAATTTCTTTTCGTTTTCGGCCATAATGCACCTCACACAGCGTTACGCTTAAAAATGTACTTTCATACGTATACACATACATTATATAATATAAAATCGCATTTATCAAGCGTTAAACGAAAAAATTTTTAAAAATTTTCAAAAAAGTCTGTCTATAACGCCGTTTTCCGTTAATTTTTGCCTTATTTTTCCATAATTACCTTGCCTATAAGTCGATTAAATTTTTACAAACCCGACTTATACGTCGACTTTTTTTGCCGCCATGAAAAACAACGCACGACTACACGACCGTTTATACACGTTTCAGCCAAAAGATTTTTAAAAAATCGAATGGCTTTTTGACCGCGTATAACAATATAAAACGCCGCCGCTATCCGCGTATCGCACACGATACCGAACGGCGCCGACGCCTTCGTTTAATATAATTCCGCCGCTTTTTTCAAAAAAACGACAGCGTAAAAAGCTTAAATTGCTTTAATAATTACCGTACGCCGCAACGAGCGGCGTAGCTCGCGCAAGCGAGCCAAGCTATACAATATCACGACTTTTGGCGTCGGCATAGCCGACTTCGCGACCGTTTACGGTCGTCCAAAACGTCTATTTGGAATACGTTTAAAACAGTTCAGAGTATCATATCTTCGTTAACGGAGAAGAAATAGTCTGTACAGGCGGACACCCGTTCTATGTTGTCGGTTCGGGGTTCGTGACCGCAAACAAGCTTAAAACTCACGATAAACTATTGCTTTCTGACGGAAAACCTGTTACAATAGATTCGATAGAAGTTGAAGAGCTTGTCACGCCCGAAACTACCTACAACTTCGAGGTCGAAGATTTCCATACATATTATGTCACTGACAGTAAGGTGCTGGTGCATAATACGTGTGCTAAAATTGATGGGAAAGGATATAAAAGCGAATCATTTCATGTTGATGGTGAAGTTGGTCCTTATAATGATGTTAGAGTAGATGTGGAGTATGCGGGAGCAAATCGGTATACAATGCATTTGCAGTATAAGAGCGGTCCGAGTGGCTCGGGAAAATTACCTTTTGATACCTATATTAACAAATTTGTTGGGAAAGGTGCCGATGTCTTCAATAGTAGTCATAAAGTTAGAAAAGCTGTCGTAAGAGCATCAAAATATATTAAAGGATTTGGAGGCGTGTTGCATTGGTAAAAATACGATTAATAGTATTAGATTTAAAACAAATTTCAGAACTAATTCATGACTATGTTGCCTCTAATGGGAAAATAATATGTTATGACATGAGTTTAAATGAAACAGGAACTTATATTTCGTTTGAAAAAGGTAACGTGAGAACGCTGTGTACATTTTCGAGGAATAATTCATTCATTTTTGATAAGTGCGAACTTTTAAAGAGATTGCCACATAGTGGTTTTCATAATTTTATCTTGGAGAACAAACAAATAAAAGATTTGCTCAATAGTGATCGATATTTAAAGGTCGAGGACCTGAATTTTGCGCCCGAAGATTGTTTCAGGAAAGTTTCCAAAAAATGTATACGGTTACTGACATTGAATGAATCGGAAATGAAAGAGATTTTATTTAAGCAAATATTTGAAGTTTTTGAAGATATGATGCCAATTATTGATGAGAACATTATTGTCGGTATGAAAATAGTGTTTGACGGGAATGATTCACGGTTGTGTTTTTATTGTAGTAATGAATCCATAAAATATGATATATCTACGTTAGACAAACCAATTTTTTCCATAACGGAACGAGGATATAAATATACCGAATTGAGTGATCGTGAATTAAGCGAGATGGTAAAATAATATGCCAAGAATTAAAAAGTGATGATTTTTATAGCTTTATTCAACGTTCTGACAGAATTATTCTGATGCGGAATTATTTGCCCCTTCTTCATTGCAATATATCTTTTTTTCGTGTATTTATTGAAAAGTGCTATATTTTGTCTTTTGTACGTTAGCGGGCAAGGTTTATGTAATGTTTGAATAGCCTAAAAAGCCCGTTCTGGTCGGTATGACGGTCATTTGCGTAAAACGCTTTTCGGCTGCGGATATACGTATAACAACGAAGGAAACATCAGCGTCCTCAGTACGAGTAGCGGAACGTATTACTATTATTATCAAGCGGGACGGCTTACGAGCGTAAAGAAGAATGGCGTAGACGTCGAAACGTATACATACGATAATTGCGGCAACCCGACGTGTTTTAAGAGCGCTTCGCAGAATATGTGGTGGGAGCGCGGCAATCCTCTTAAAAAATACGTAATAAACGGCGACGAAATTATTTATCAATATGACGCACAAGGTCGTTTAAACAGTAAAAGCGTAAACAATGTAGTAAAAGATAAATTTTATTACGACGGGGATAAACTGATAGCAATTGAGAAGGACAATAATAAGTATCGGCTTATCTACGATATAGAGGGTCTTGCCGGATACGAATTGAACGGAAACAGCGGAGCAAACACCGTTTACTTCAATAAAGACGCACAGGGTAACGTAATAAGCTTAATAGATAATAACGGATATACAGGGTTCCGATATTTGTACACGTCAAGCGGTAAGTTGATCGGCACATACGATTATCAGATAAATGCGGAAGGGACATTTGCGCTGGCAAACGAAAACCCGTTCCGATGGAAGAGCCAATATTATGATGCCGATACAGGTCTGTATTTAATAGACGGAAGATGGTACGACCCGGAGCGCGGCAGATTCATCAACGCCGCAAGCCCCGAACGGTTGCTTTCGACCGCAAGCGTAATATTCGCGCTTAACTTATATGCTTTGTGGACGAGAAACCCGCTTGCCGTCATCATAGCCGCGCAAACGGTGTTGCCTTCATTGGATTTTTATTGGGACGGCACGATTCCGCCCGCTAACGGTGAAGAACTCACGTGGTGGGATATATGGGGAAAATACGTTGTATATGGCGTGATAGGTGTAGCCGCTACGGTTGTTGCTTGTATCTACTCGGGGCCATGCGGCGGAGCGACAGTGGCGACGGTATTTGTGACGCTCGGTAAGATAGCGTTGGGTACCGCGATAGGAGCGGCAGTGTTGCTGATAATAGGCGGGATATTGTCGGGGATTTGTGCTGCGCTTGTTGGGGGCGAATTCTGGACTGCGTTTGCCAATCACGTGCAGGATAATCTTCTGGACGCCCTTGTCACGAGTTTTGCATTTTCTGCAGTCGCCGTTGCGGTAGGGAATATTATCCAATACGCGCAGTGTTTTAAAGAAGGCACGCCTGTAGTGACAATTCCTGTCAATTTATTGAATTTTTTTATAAATATATTTTTACATAAAACAAATAACTTGTCAATACCGAAACATAGCGTTTTTTTCGCGATACTTTTATCGCACGGCTTTCTGTTACGACGCGCAACCGATTTATTGCGCTTACACGGCGAAATTTGCCGACAAATTTCGCCGCGCGGGCGTTTTTTTGTTGCCTTTTTTTGAAAAAAGGTTACAATACTATATGCTGTTAAAAATTGCGATCATCCGTTACGGTACTCGTATGTTTTTTAAAGGCGAACGCATATCGAATTTCAACGCGCCGCTTGCCGAGATGCGGCAAGCGGCGCTAAATACGACTTCCCGCGCGAAAAACTTCCGCGCGGCGGCCACGCTCGACTCACCGCGTAACAAAATCAAAAACGCGCGGATAACGACGTTATAGCCGCACTTTTCAAGCGAAAAAACAGTATATTATCATAGAGAATTCCGCCAAAAACAATTCACCCGTCGGCGGAAAAAGAAGGTCTGAAAATGAATCAAGAAACTATAATGATGCTACTATATCTCGCGCTCGCGATGGCGCTGGGGCTTGCTATCACCCGAATTTTAAGGCTCGCCCACATGCCGAACGTAACGGCGTATCTCGTGGCGGGGCTCATCATAAGCCCGTACTCGTTCGGCTTGATGCCCGAACCGTCGCTCAAAGCGCTCAACCTGTTTTCGACGATAGCGCTCGGCTTCATAGCGTTTTCGATAGGGTTTTCCTTCCGCCTTGACAACCTTAAAGAGCTCGGCGGAAAGATTTACACGATAACGCTTTTTCAGGCGCTTATCACCGCCGTACTCGTCGATTTGGCAATGTTTATCGCGTACCTTTTGCACGTGGTCGACCTGCCGCTCGTGTTCATCTTCGGCGCGATAGCGACCGCGACCGCGCCCGCGGCGACGCTTCTCGTCGTAAAACAATATAAAGCCGACGGCCCCGTCACGCGAACGCTTCTTCCCGTAGTCGCCATCGACGACGCGATCGGGCTTATCGTGTTCGAGCTGTCGCTCTCCATCTCGAAGACTTTTGCCGTCGGCGAAGCCATGAACTTCGTGACTATCGTTCTGTTGCCGCTCAAAGAAATATTGTTGTCGCTCGCTATCGGCGCGGCGCTCGGCTTCGTCGTAGCCATGGCGGAAAAAATCTTCTTATCCCGCGCGAACAGACTTACCATAATCATTATCTGCGTGTTTACGGGCGTGGCGCTGTCGGAACTTATGCACCTGTCGAGCCTGCTGCTGTGCATGGCTATCGGCGCGGTCTTCTGCAACTTTGACAAGCACACCGAACGCGTTATGGACTCTTACGACCGCTGGACTCACCCGCTCTACGTGCTGTTCTTCGTAATTTCCGGCGCGGGGCTTAACGTGAAGATAATTCTGTCGGTCGGAGTCGTCGGGCTTATCTATCTCGTCGTCCGCTCGATAGGGAAATACACCGGCGCGTATATCGGCGCAACGCTCGGAAAAGCTCAGCCGACGGTAAGAAAATATCTCGGCTTGACGCTTCTGCCGCAAGCGGGCGTCGCTATAGGTATGGCGCAGATAATCGCCAACGAGCCCGCGCTCGCGCCGTGGTCGGCTTCGGTCACGACCGTCGTTCTTTCGGCAACGCTTATCTACGAACTCGTCGGTCCGTTGATAACCAAAGTGGCGCTCACCAAAGCCGGCGAGATAAACGAAGAAAACTTGAAAGCGACGTCTACTCCCGCCGCCCCGCCTTCTTCGCCATCTTCACCCACCAACGCTTCCACGCCTTCCGCTTAACGTCCTATAACTTATATACCGCGTGAACGCGTACGCGTACGCATAAAACGACGGTGAATTGTCAAACTAAGTGCAACACTTATCAAGAAAAAAGTTAAATAAATCTACCGGTTTTTGGTAGTGCAAAACCTTTTTACGTCCGGCGTTAATTAACGTCGGATTTTTTTCGAGCATTTTCGGTGAACGGATAGTCACCCGTTCTCTTTTCGTGGTAGAGACAGTAGGACTCGAAGATGTTTTGATTATCGCTTCGCGATAAGGGCGGGCGTTGCCCGCGTCAAAAATCATTATTATATGATAAGAGTATCATACCCCATCAATAGTTTTTTTGAAAGCCAATAAAGCGGTTAATGCTTCGTTAAAGACCTTGACAATACGGCAAGTATTGCCTGCGGTCTTTGCCTTGCCTTAACCCGCGGTGGAATAAACCTAATCAAAAGTAGTTGCTTCGCTTTCTTGGCTCTCAAAATGCAAGGCACCTTAAAAAGGCTTATTATCCAACATTTTTTATATTAAGTTGATACCTTCTTCGCCTTTTTAAGGAAACTATTGATAAGATATGCTACTCTTTGGCGTTCGCCTTGCTCACGCGTAGGTTCGAGCCCTTACGTTTTTATAACAAAAAAAGAGAACGGATAGTCACCCGTTCTCTTTTCGTGGTAGAGACAGTAGGACTCGAACCTACGACCTCTCGCATGTGAAGCGAGCGCTCTAACCAACTGAGCTATGCCTCCGTATTATGTTTACTTTTATATTGTACCGCATTACGCAAAGAAACGCAAACGCTTGACGAAACTTTTTTAAAATTTTTATCCGCCCCGACGGATATTATCCCGTCGGGCGGCGTTAAAGCGATTTTAATTAAACGATCATTCAACGGCTTCAACGTATAACGTTATCGCCGTTCGCGGTGAACACGATTTTCCAAGCGACATATTTTTTAACTTAAACGGCGTAGATCTGCGCGAATGGACTTCGCCCGTTGGCTTCGGTGATAAGTACGGCACTTTTACGCTCGGCGTCAAAGAAAACGCCGCTCACTGCGGCGGATTTAATATTTTCGGCGAAAAGTTCTAAAACTTCCGACAAGCCATAATCTTTGCCGCAACGTACAAGTAAACGGCGTCGCCGCCTTGATTTTTTCTTAAACGGTGAAAATGAAAGTTTTTTCGTTCATTACGCCATTGAAACGCGCGACAATATATTTTAAAATAATATTATCATAAGAAATATAACAAAATATTTTTATCCCGCGACGAAACCCGCACGGGTTTTCGTTACGTAAAAACACGATAATAATAAAAGAGGTGAAACATGAAAAAACCCTTAATTGCACTTGCGGCGGCGACGTCGCTTGCAATGGCGCTTGCGACGTTCGGGGCGTTTGACGCTTCGCACATCGCAGCGGCAGAACAAGCGCCCGCACCGATCGTCAGACTTAGTTATTCCGACTCGACGTTCTCGGTAAACGACGGCTATTCGGTTACCGTAAACGGCGACGGAATAAAGCAAAGCGCGGCGTTTGACGGCGCGTTCAACTTCTCGGATATTTCGAGCTATCTTTCGATAACGGCGGGTCCTCTGAACGCGCTTGCCGAAGACGGATTCTCCATATCCTTCGATCTTGCGACCACCACCGACGTTTACTATCAGAACGCCGGCGCCACCCGTCCCGACTGCACGGACGACTTCGAGCAGATCTTATGCGTTGAAAGCGGTAATCAGTCGGCTTATCTTTGCGCAGGCGGGCTGTACTTCAACGACAACGGCTCGATAAGCTACTCCTTCTGTCAGGGCGGAAACACCGGCGCGCTCATCAAAAAAGATAAAAAACACGTCGTTATAACCTTCGACTTTACCGAAGAAGCCGAAAAGATCTCCGTCTACGTCGACGGCGCGCTCAAACAGTATTACGACGTGGACAACGCCCGTCCGACGGCGTTTGCCGGCGTGATGGAGCTCTTTTGTAACGCTCTGTCAGACACCGGCGCGACGCTCAACATCAGAAAACCGCTCGAAGCGAAATCGACGAGAAACTCTTCCACGCTCGTTATGGGCGGCGTCGAGCTTTACGACTACACTCTCACCGCAGAAGAAACGGCCGCCGAATACGAAAATTATTCGTCTTTCGACTACGACTTCCCCGTAAGACTCGAAGCGACGGACGACTATCAGGTTTTAGTTTCGGGAAGCGGCTTTGAGGCTTATCCCGACGCCGACCACGCCACCGCGACGCAAATAACCGACATATCTTCGTACGTCACCGTACGCGCGGGCGCGAACTCTAGGCTCGTAAACGGAACGGACGGCATCTCCTTCAACTTCTTCCATAAATCGACGACCGACATGGGGTATTCGGGTCACACCGAGCTTCGCCCCAACGTCAAAGACGACTTCGAGCAGCTGTTCGGCGTACAGACGGCTTCGGGCGAACAGGCGTTCATCTGCGCGGGCGGGCTGTATTACGTTCCCGCGAGCGGAAGCTACTCCTACGCTCAACCCGCGGGCGGAAACAAAGCTCTGTACCCCACCACCTGGAAATACGTGACTATAAACGTCAACAAGAAGGAAGGCACGATAAAGACTTACGTAAACGGCGAACTCGCCCAGTCTTACAACCCCGAAAACAGCAAATATTCGGTCGTTGAAAACGTCATCAACACCTTCTGCGAAGCGGCTGCCGAAAAGGGCGGCGAAGTGTATATCAGAAAGCCTTACGCTTCCAAGACCGTCAGAAACTCGGCGACGAATATCATCGACGAAGTCGTTATCGGCGAAGGGCTCACGACCAAATCCCAGCTCTACTCCTACTACGACAAGGCGCTCGGCAAAGTGAGGATACTCGTCGAATCGAAATCGGACGTGACCGTTTCGGACTACGTAGGCAACGCGGGAGAAAGCTATACGCTCTCGCAAAAGGACTTCCCCGGATATAACTTCAAAGGCTACTACGCCGACGCGGAATACACCATTCCCTTCCCGACGAACGGAACGCTTACCGAAAGCACGACTATCTACGCCCGCTTCGAGCAAGGCGCTTACAGCATCAACTATCACTTGAACGGCGGAACGGCGCTCGGCGAAAACCCGACTTCGTACGCTTACGGCGACGAAGGCATCACGCTTTACGGCGCGGCTAAAACGGGCTACGATTTCAAGGGCTGGTACAGGACGGAAGATTTCAGAAACGAAGTCACTTATCTCGTTTCGGGAACTTACGGCGACATAGATCTTTACGCTAAATTCACGCCTATCGTCTACACTCTCGACTACGCTTTGAACGGCGGCGTGCTCACGAACGAAGCTTGCGAAAGCTTTACCGCAGCCGACGGCGTGATAACGCTTCCCGGGGCGTGGAAGCCCGAATACGACTTCAAGGGCTGGTTCCTTGACGAAGCGCTTACCGAAGAAGTTTCCGCGCTTGACGCAAGCTACGGCCGCAACGTCGTTCTCTACGCGAAATACGAAAAATCCGAAACGGATCCCACCCCCGCAACGAGCAGCGAGCAGGCTCAATCGAGCAGCGAAAAACCGCATCCGCAAGGAGAAGGCGGCGGTTGCGGCGGTAACGCCGCTCCGATTGCCGCGGCGATAACGCTTGCGTTTGCGGCTCTTACCGCCATCATAGTAAGGAGGAAAGCACAATGAAGAAATTATCGCTGACTATATGCACGGCGGCTCTGTCGCTCGCAGTTGCGGCGGCAGGCGGCGTAAGCGTCGCTAAGGCGCTTCAAAAAACGGAAGCTATCCCCACCGCGACGAACGCCGTTACGGAGAAAAGATACGATATGACAAACGCTCGATTCGAGCAGTTCTATTCGGGCAAGCTCCCGTTCATGCAGGACGAAAACACGTTGTTTTCCAACGCCGACGGAGAGCTGAAAGCCGTGCTCAAAGACTTCGCGTCGAACACCTTCGACGCAAGCTTCACCTTATCCCCCATCTCCGATATGGGCAAGATCAACGCAGGGCTTTATTTCAACGCGAGCGATCCGTCGAACGCAATAGACGGTATCGACGCTTTGAACGTTCAGGTCGAAAAGAACGCAGACAGCAACTTCTACACGGTAAACGTATTCCGTTTCGATAACGGCTCGTATATCGGTTCGGTATCCAACACCATCAATTTAAGATACAACGGGCAAAGCGTTTCCGTCCGCGCGATCTCCGACGGCGAAACGCTCAACGTCTATCTCGACGGCTCGGACGTTCCCACCATCACAAAGAAGCTCAAAACGGTCGCCAAGACGGGGCTTTCGGTAGGATTGAGAAGTATGTTCACGGCGCAAAGGATAAGCGACTTCACCGTGACCGATACGCCTTCGGCGCCCGTCACACCGACGGTCAAAGTGCTCATGGTCGGCAACAGCTACGCGCAGGACACCATGACTTACGCGCACGAGATAGCGGCGTCTCTTGGAGTCAACATGGTGTGCGGCGTAATGTTCTACGGCGGTTGCACCGTCGAACAGCACTGGAACTTCCTTACCGAAAACAGAAGCGTTTACACCTACTTCAAAAACGGCGGCACCGACAGGACGGCGGCAAACTTCGACAGCATACTCTTCGACGAGGACTGGGACTATATAACCATCCAGACGGGCACGGGCAACCAAGGGCTTAAAGAAACGTTCTATCCGTACCTTCCCAAACTCATCGCGTATATCGAGAATAACGTTCCCGCGGCGGAAATAGGGCTGTTCGAGTCGTGGGCGGTACCTTCGTGCTACGAAGGAACGGGCAACTCGCGCCTATCGAAGTACGACGACGACAGCGAGAAGATGTATAACGCGATAATCAGGACGTTTACCGAGCTTCAGGCTGAAAACGGAGTCAAGTTCGTAGTTCCGTCCGCGGAAGGTCTGCATAGGATTAACGACACGAACGTGTGCAATAACGATACGTTCGCGACAAGCTTCTTCCGCGACAGCACCGCGCACGTCAACGAAAAGGGCAGATACCTTTTGGGGCTCACCATCTTCAAAGCCGTGACGGGCAGAAGCGTTCTCGGCGTTGATTACCTGCCGATCGGTTACTCTTACGGCGCCGATCCCGGTATCGACGGCAACACCGCGCAGGTCGTTCGCGAAGTGGTGAACGGTCTGTTCGGCGACAGATATATCCCCGCGTCGACGCCCGAAGAAAAGGTGACTTTAAGAGCCGTCTATCTCGAGAGCGCCAAAACCGACTACGCCGTCGGCGATTACTTCGATTATTCGTCCGTTCGCCTTTACGCCGATTATTCGGACGGAACGAGAAAAGCGATAAATTACTTCAATATCGACGTTATGCGCCCGCTTACCGCGAACGATAAGGAAGTCACCGTCACCTACCGCGGCAAGATAGCCAAAGTCTATATCACCGTTAAATAGTTTTCGGGCTTTTCGGCGCGATAGCGTTCGCCCCCGTCTGCGGGAAGCGTTCGCCCGCCGTAAGCGTTTTGCAGAAGTCTTTCCGCCGCAACCGAAACGAAAACGAAAAAAAATACCAAAAGCAAACGGGCTGTCGCGTTTTACGCGCGCCAGCCCGTTTTTCGTCGTCTTTCGTTTTATCTCGTTTTTCGCGCCGTTAAATATCCGCGACGCCGTCGGTACAGTAAACTTTACAACTTGACGGAACGCCGTATTTCCACTTATTGCCCTTGCTGATCGCATTCCACTCGGCTTGCGTGCCGTTGAAATGTATTTCCTTTAAACCACTGCAATTAAAGAACGCCCAAACACCTATACTCGTAACGCTGTCGGGGATAACAACGCTCGTTAAACTACTGCAATCCCTGAACATTTCATAACCTATACGCGTCACGCCGCTACCGATAGTTACGCTCGTTAAACTACTGCAACCATAGAACACATAATTATCTATACTCGTCACGCTGTTCGGGATAGTTACGCTCGTTAAACTACTGCAATATTGGAACGCATTACTTCCTATACTCGTCACGCTGTCGGGGATAATTACGCTTGTTAAACTACTGCAACTATCGAACGCATAATTTCCTATACTCGTCACGCTGTCGGGGATAGTTATGCTCTTTAAACTACTGCAATAGCCGAATACGGAAGAGCCTATACTCGTCACACTATCGGGAATAATTATGCTCTCTAAACTACTGCAAGCGCCGAACGCACCATTTCCTATACTCGTTACGCTGTTCGGGATAGTAACACTCGTTAAACCGCTACAACCGCTGAATGCAGAGTCGCCTATACTCGTAACGCCGTTGCCGATAGTTACGCTTGTTAAACTACGGCAACCGCTGAACGCGCAAATAGCTATACTTGTAACGCTGTCGGGGATAATTACGCTTGTTAAACTACGGCAACCGCTGAACGCCAATTCACCTATACTAGTTACTCCATTACCGATAGTTACGCTCGTTAAACTACTGCAACGATTGAATGCATAATCACCTATACTCGTAACGCCGTTACCTATAGTTATGCTTGTCAGACCGTTGCAATTCCAGAACGCTCTATCCCCTATACTCAACACATCGTCAGCGATAGTTACGTTCGTTAAACTGCTGCAACCGCTGAACGCATCGCTACATATACTCGTAACGCTGTCGGGAATAACGATGTCCGTTACAAGAATATCGTTTATGTACAGGTTATGCGCGTAACATAAAGGATTTGCACCAAAACCACCGAAAGATATATTGCACCATTTCGCTATATTTCCCGAAAAATAAACGCTCGTTAAACTGTCGCAATCTTTGAACGCATAATCGCCTATACTCGTCACGCCTCTACCGATAGTCACGCTTGTTGAGCTACTGCAACCGCTGAACGCGGAACTTCCTATACTCTTAACGCTGTTCGGGATAGTTAAGCTCGTTAAACTGCTGCAACCGCAGAACGCTTCATAACCTATACTCGTAACGCCGTTACCGATAGTTACGCTCGTTAAACTGCTGCAAACGCAGAACGCATAATTGCCTATACTCGTAACGCCGCTACCGATAGTCACGCTCGTTAAACTACTGCAACCATAGAACGCACAAGCCTTGATTTTTTTTACTGTATTAGGAATAACGATTTTCTTTACAAGAGTATCGTTTATATACAGGTTATGAGCGTAATATAAAGGATTTGCAAAAAAATTGTTGAAATCTATATCACACCATTTTGCTATATTTCCCGAATAATAAACGCTCGTTAAACCACTGCAATTTTGGAACGCATAACTTCCTATACTCGTAACGCCGTTGCCGATAGTCACGCTCGTCAAATCTTTACAATTCCAGAACGCATATTCACCTATACTCGTAACGCCGTTGCCGATAGCTACGCTTGTTAAACTACTACAACGTTGGAACGCACCTTCCCCTATACTCGTCACGCCGTCGGGAATAGTCACGCTCGTTAAACTACTGCAACCATAGAATGCGTTTTTATTTACTGTCTTCGTTTTATCGTTAATTATACACGACGCGACAGATGTATCTTTTACGACAACTAAGAAAACGTAAGGATTGCTTTCGTTGCCAAGATAATAGGCGTTATCATATTCGTTATAACGAAAACTTTCACAATCAGCAAAAACTTCTTTTTCCATGTTTAAAAGATTATTACCGACAATTACTTTTGTCAAGCTGTGACAATGTGCAAACGCCCTAAAACCTATACTCGTCACGCTGTCGGGAATAGTTACGCTCGTTATATCATTACAATCATAAAACGCACGTTCTCCTATTTCGGTGACGGGACGACCGTTGTAAGTCGCGGGGATAACTATTCCGGGACTGATAACGGTACCTATACCCGTGACCGAATACGTTTTGTCGGCGTTGGCTGTAAACGTAAGGCTTTCGGTAGTCGTCTGCGAAGCGCTATCCGTGTTGCCGTCGTGAGCTTGTGGCTCGATATCGCACGCGGTGAACGCGCATAAAGATAACAGCGCGCACACGATAAGGATAAAGAGCGCATTAAACTTATTCTTGTTCATATTTCCTTCTCCCGATGTTTATCTCTTTACATCGTAATTATTACGACTATTTTTTAAAATTATATGAAAATTATTTCTTTATGTCAATCATTTTTAAAAGCATATCGTATTATCTTCCATAAAAATCGCGACGGCAGGACTATAAAAACACACCGCGGCGGGCGCAAAAAGAAAAAAGCGGAAGAAGAATTCTCCGCCTTTTCTGCATATTTAACTTTGCTTCTACGACATTACTTTCCATTTTCCGCTTTTATCCGAGCCAATGCGCTCGATCTTGCCGAGTTCTTTCAGCCTTTTAACGGTCTTTCCGATTGTTGATACATCTTTACGGAATAAGGAGACCGTTTCTTGCATTGTAACTGAAGCGTTTCGGGTAATCTTTTCCAATATTTGTTTTCCCGTCTCCGTAATTTTTACATGGAAATTTACAAAGGAGTTCTCTTGCGCAGTAAACTTTAGCATCAGATCGTTTACAGAATTCAATACTTATTTCAAATATCTGTTCAATTCTTCTTCCGTCGGCAGGTAATTCCGTATTTCGTAAGAAGCAACGCCGATCGGCGCGGTTGTAGATTTTAACGACCATTCAACGGAATATTTATCCTTGCCTTTGCAGAGCAACAGCCCGATGGTCGGATTATCTTGTTCTTTTTTCAAAGTTTCGTCAACCGCCGTAATATAAAACTGTAATTGACCGATAAAATCCGGCTTAAAATCCACGTTTTTCAGTTCAACCACGACGTAACAGCGCAAGTCCAAATGATAAAACAACAAATCGATCAGATAGTCGTTATTCGGCGTGGATACCCGATATTGATTGCCGACGAAAGAAAAGCCTTTGCCAAGTTCCAAAAGTACTGTTTTGATTTGTTCGAGCATCGCTTTTTCAATGTCTTTTTCAATAATTTTTTCTTTTAAGCCCGCAAGTTCAAAGATATACGGATCTTTGATGATATCGCGTGACAATTCACTCTGCGGCGCGGGTAACCTACTTTCATAATTGGTCAGTTTCTTTGCCGGATCGGCTTGCCGTTCATATAATTCCAAGTCAATTTGATGGTCGAGAACAATCTTGCTCCAACCGTTTTCCCAACATTTTTCGGCATACCAAATGCGTTTGTTGACATCCTTTACTTTGTCCATTAAAATGCAATTATGCGTCCACGGCAATTTTGCCACTGCCGGTGGCAAATTTGATAAGTCGCCGTAAGTTACGTAAAATTTGCGCATTCTCGCAAGGTTTCTCGGAGAATAACCATCGGCGTCTTCGCACGCGGTTAAAAAAGCGCACGAAAACGCGAAAATAAGCAGAAGTAAGAGTGAAAATACAGTTCTTCTTTTCATTTTGAGTTTTTTTCCCCCCCTTCGCATTATCGCGAACGTACCGCCGCCCGCTCTTTTCGTTTATATTGTAGCATTATCCGAATTGAAATTCAATAGCTTTTTCCGATATTTGACCACTTTAAATAATTTAATCTTCTTTTAAATATGCGGGATTATACGATCGCCGAATTTTAAACATACGGGTTTTAACAGCCTCGACGGCCGTGCGCGGGCGTTAAATTCAACTTTCGCCTTTCGGCGTTGTTTTCGGATTTTTCGCATTTTTAAACGATACGCCGTAAGGAAAGAGCGGAACTTGAAAAATTCTTCGCGTTTTCCCTTGTTAAAAAACGCGTTTTGTTATATAATATTTATCGAAAGAAAATTCACGCCGCAAATTGCCCCCGAAAAACGGCTTACGGCGCGGATAACGACTATAATAACCGGAGATAAAAATGCTCGAGATAAAAGACGTTGCCTTTTCCGTTGCGGCGGAAGGCGGCAAAAAAAGCATACTTGAGAAAATCGACCTTACCGTGCCCGACAATAAACTCGTCGTGGTGACGGGGCCTAACGGCGGCGGGAAGTCCACGCTCGCCAAGCTCATCGCGGGAATAATCACGCCCGACGGCGGAAAAATACTGTTCGACGGGCAGGATATAACGGAAAAATCCGTTACCGACCGCGCGAATATGGGCATAGCTTTCGCCTTCCAACAGCCCGTTCGCTTTAAGGGCATACGCGTTATCGACCTTATCCGCCTTGCCACGGGCAAGACGTTATCCGCCGCCGACGCCTGCGAATACCTGTCGGCGGTCGGGCTTTGCGCGCGCGATTATATCGACCGCGAAGTCGACGCGAGTTTATCGGGCGGCGAGCTTAAACGCATAGAGATAGCTACCGTTATCGCGCGTTCGGCTAAACTTTCGGTCTTCGACGAGCCCGAAGCGGGCATCGACTTATGGAGCTTCCGCAACCTTATAAAAGTGTTTACGAAGATGCGTTCGGAGATAAAGGACAGTTCTATCCTTATCATCTCGCATCAGGAGCGGATACTCAATATCGCCGACGAGATAATAGTTTTAAGGAACGGGCGCATAGCCGCCCAAGGCCCGCGCGAAGAGATTCTGCCTACCTTGACGGGTACGACGGCGATGGTGTCTTCTTGCAGGAACGACAATGAAGAAGGGGGTTGCGTATGTTAGAGTTAAACGATATCCAGCGCCGCATTTTACAGGAAGTAGCCGACCTTCACGGCGTGCCCGAAGGCGCTTACAATATCCGTTCGGACGCTTCTTCCGCAGGTCGCCGCTCGACGGCAAACATAGAGATAACGCCCAAAACCGACGTTTCGGGGCTCGATATAACGATAAAACCGTTCACCGTGAACGAGAGCGTGCATATCCCCGTAGTCATAAGCAAAAGCGGGCTTAAAGAAGTCGTTTATAACGACTTTCATATCGGCGAAGGCGCGAACGTGCTTATCGTTGCGGGCTGCGGAATAGACAACTGCGGCAGTCAGGACTCTCAGCACGACGGCATACACCGCTTCTTCGTGGGCAAAAACGCTTCCGTCAAGTACGTTGAAAAACATTACGGCTCGGGAAACGGCAGCGGAAAACGCATCTTAAACCCCGTGACCGAAGTCTATATGGAAGAAGGCTCTTCAATGGAAATGGAAATGGTGCAGATAAAGGGCGTTGACGATACCGAGAGAACGACCGTCGCCAAGCTTGCCGAAAACGCCAAGCTCGTCGTCCGCGAAAGGCTTATGACTCACGAAAGCCAGCGCGCCATAAGCGTTTACGACGTAAGCCTTGACGGAAAGGGTTCGAGCGCGGACGTCGTGTCACGCTCGGTGGCGAAAAATAAGTCGTATCAGAAATTCGACGCCAAGATCGCAGGCAACGCCGAGTGCCACGGGCATACCGAATGCGATTCGATAATTATGGACGAAGGTAAGATCCTTGCCGTTCCGGGGCTTGAAGCCAACGACGTGGACGCCATGCTCGTTCACGAAGCGGCTATCGGCAAAATAGCCGGCGAGCAGATAACCAAACTCATGACGCTCGGGCTTACCGAACAGCAAGCCGAAGAACAGATAGTAAACGGGTTTTTGAGATAGTTTTCGCGATAGTTTTCGGGGAAAACTATCTTGAATTGAGAATGATGGATTAAATGTTGATAAATTTATTATGATAATATCATTATTCGACGTCAAGCCGTACGACGTGCCCGCTTTCGAGCGGTACGCGAAAGAATACGGCGCGCAAATCAAATACTTCGACACAAAGCTCAACGTTGACACCGCCGCCCTTGCCGACGGCAGCGACGCCGTTTGCGTGTTCGTAAACGACGACGTGAACGCCGAAGTTATCGAAAAGCTCAGCGCCTGCGGCGTAAAAGTGGTAGCTCTGCGTTCGGCGGGCTATAACAACGTAGACGTTAAAGCCGCGTATAAAAAAATACACGTCGTGCACGTGCCCGCGTATTCGCCCTACGCAGTCGCCGAACACGCCATGGCGCTTTTGCTTACTTCAGTAAGAAGGATTCACAAGGCGTACAACAGGACGAAGGACTTCAACTTTTCGCTCGGCGGGCTGACGGGCTTCGACCTGCACGGAAAGACCGTCGGCGTTATCGGCACGGGCAAGATAGGCAAACTGTTCATCAACATTTGCCGCGGGTTCGGCATGAACGTAATAGCTTACGACGCCTACCCCACCGCCGAAGGAATAGACTACGTCGACCTTGACACGCTTTACGAAAAGAGCGATATCATTTCGCTCCACTGCCCGCTGACCGAGCAAACGTATCACCTTATAAACGCCAAAGCCATCGAAAAGATGAAGCGCGGGGTGATGATAGTCAACACGTCGCGCGGGGCGCTTATCGACGCCGAAGCGCTGCTCGAAGGCATTAAGGCAAGAAAGATCGGCGGGGCGTGCCTTGACGTGTACGAAGAAGAAGCCGATATCTTCTTCACCGACTTTTCGGGGCATATTTTAAGCGACGACGTGCTCGCAAGGCTTATTTCCATGCCTAACGTGATAGTCACTTCGCATCAGGCTTTTTTGACGGAAGAAGCTCTAAACAATATCGCCGAAACTACGCTCAAAAACGTTTCTTCGATTTTGACCGAAGGCTTTTGCGAAAACGAACTGTGCTACCACTGCGGCAATATCGAACACTGTAAAAAAGAACGCAAAAATCGCTGTTTTTAATAAACTGTCGCCCGCTAACCTAACATACGTAAAAGGGGCTGTCGCAAGTCGATTTTATCAACTTGCGACAGCCCCTTGTCGTTGTAGCGTGAAATTACGTTGAAATCATAAAGACACTATAATTTGTCAACTTGTTGTTTACTGATCTACGTGCTAATGTTTTTTTAATACGATTATTTTAATAGTTATTCTTTATGCGACTTGATAAAAAGCTTTAAATTCGGTAACCCTTTTTCCGACCACGCGACTATCGCGTGGTTTTTCTTTATATCAACAAGAAAGCGTATCGAAAAATCCGATACGCCTGTAATTATTGCGTTTTTAAAAAGTTAGTGAGTCACGCTGTCGCCCGAGCCGAAATCTTTCTTTATGTTTTTTATCTCTATAAACATATCCGCTCCTTGTGAAAACAATTATTCCGTATAAAATCGGGGTTTTTAATTTCAAAGATTATTATAATCATTTGAAAATCGTTGTCAAGTAAAATATGAACTTTATTTCATATTCATAAAAAATAATTATTTATCGCGCGGTTTTGATTTAAAATTATTGACGACTCGTATCGTAAAGTGATAAAATAATTTAAAATATCGCCTTGATTTTTTACGAAGCAAGGCAAACTATCAAAAGGAGATAAATTATGACAGGAAACGTTCGTCCGGAAACGATGGAGCGCATCACGACCGCCGCGCAGGCTCAAGCCTTCATCAACGAACAAATCGCCGAGATCCGCGCTCAGGTCGGCGATAAAAAGGTATTGCTCGCGCTGTCGGGCGGGGTAGACTCTTCCGTTTGCGCCGCGCTTTTACTTAAAGCCATCGGCAAACAGCTCGTGTGCGTTCACGTAAACCACGGACTTCTGCGTAAAGGCGAGCCCGAACAGGTTATCGAAGTATTCCGCAATCAACTCAACGCAAATCTTATTTACGTAGACGCCGTCGACCGCTTCCTTGACAAGCTCGCGGGCGTAGACGAACCCGAAAAGAAGAGAAAGATAATCGGCGCGGAGTTCATAAGAGTTTTCGAGGAAGAAGCAAGAAAGCTCGAAGGCGTTGAATTTTTAGGGCAGGGCACCATTTATCCCGACATTTTAGAGAGCGAAAAAGGCGTTAAAGCGCACCACAACGTGGGCGGTCTTCCAAAAGATCTTAAATTCAAGCTCGTAGAGCCCGTCAAACTTCTCTATAAAGACGAAGTTCGCGTCGTCGGTAAAGAGTTGGGGCTTCCAGACGGTATGGTTTTCCGTCAACCCTTCCCGGGTCCCGGGCTCGGAGTCAGATGCCTTGGCGCGATCACGCGCGACAGGCTGGAAATGGTCAGAGAGTCGGACGCTATCCTTCGCGAAGAATTCGCCGCGAACGGGCTTGCGGGTAAAGTATGGCAGTATTTCACCATCGTGCCCGACTTTAAGTCTACGGGCATCGAGAACGGCGAACGCACTTACGCTTACCCCGTTATCATACGTGCCGTAAACACGCGCGACGCCATGAGCGCCACTATCGAACGTATTCCTTACGAACTGCTCGAAAAACTCGCCGCAAGGATCACAAAGGAAGTCAAAGGCGTAAACCGCGTGGTGTACGATCTCACCCCCAAGCCCGCAGGCACCATCGAATGGGAGTAAAAAGCGTAAAAAATAGTTATCGATAACATATAAAAAGTTATCGATAACAAAATTTTGAAAATTTTTTTGAAAAATTTAGAATTTTATCGAAAAAACGCTTTACAAAAAAAATAAAAAGTAGTATGATATGCGTGTTCTTGAAACGAGGCGCGTGAAATTATCGGGCGCCGAACACATATAAGGTTCATCATTTTCCCCCTTATCATATATTTTTGTCAATGGGTAGTTTGCCGTCACGGTGGACTGCCTTTTGATTTATACGGAAATTTTTCGTAGAAGTCAAAGTATGTGACAAAAATATATGATATTTTTTATAATATATGATATTTTTTATTTTAAATGAAAAACTACCGCTTAGCGGTAGCGAGCGTGAGCGAGCAAAATCATATAATAATGACTTTCGGCGCCGTCGCGAAAGTAAAAGTAAAAAAGAAAACGAATACTTTTTTACGCGGCGGCTATACGACCGCACGCGGTCGTCCGAAACGTCTTGTTTGCCGTCACGGTGGACTGCCTTTTAATTTATACGGAAATTTTTCGTAGAAGTCAAAGCTTGTGACAAAAATATATGATATTTTTTATAATATATGATATTTTTTTTAAAATAAAAAACTACCGCTTAGCGGTAGCGAGCGCGAGCGAGCAAAATCATATAATAATGACTTTCGGCGCCGTCGCGTAAATAAAAGTAAAAAAAGAAAACGAATACTTTTTACGCGGCGGCTATACGACCGCTCGCGGTCGTCCGAAACGTCTCGTTTGCCGTCACGGTGGACTGCCTTTTGATTTATACGGGAATTTTTAAATGCGGAATTCGGAACGCGAAATTCGGAATTATCGGTCGCGCAATTTTTTAACGGGCTCGAGCCGTCGCCATAAAATTGCCTACGAATTATTTATATAATAAATAAATCCATAATTCAACTTTCGCGTAAACGAAAATAAAACTGCCGTAGGCAATATAACTCGGCGTAAGCCGAATATAACT
>CACXHH010000084.1 GCA_902767455.1 uncultured Eubacteriales bacterium | reverse complement strand
TGACTATTCTTTTAATGGTTATCGTTTGCGCTCACCATAATACTATGACGCACGGACGCACCTATGTATGCGCCCGTGCTAACCATACCGGTTGTGATATTGTTCTCGATGGAGAATATCGTTTTGATGACCCCGAGCAGAAAAGGCGCTTGCTTGGCTCAAATAATCAACGAATTCTTTGCTTGACGGATAGATATAAGAATTGTATATCTTGGTTCGATATAAAAAACGGAAAATCTGTCGAAGTAAACTTGGCGGAACAAATCGTTTTCAACGGAGATAAGATTTAAGAGAACAATTGAAATTCATACAAATAGTCAGAAATAGAATAATACAACAATTTCATATCAATAGGAAAGGAAGTTTGACAATAGTCAGGCTTCCTTTTTGTATGCGGTTGTTAAAAAAATTCAGGTAACTTTTTTATTAAAAACCTTGTAAAACCTATCGTCAAATGTCCCCTTATTATAGAGGGGCATTTTTTCTTTTCCGAAAAATACGAAGTTATACAGTGAAAGTTACCAATTATAGTAGGAGGACAATAAAAATTTTTTCTAAACACCCCCGCAAAGTGATTGAAACTTTCCAATAATATTGAGGATATGTAACGGAAACATAAAGGTTTTTGTCCTCTATTGTCCATATATAGTGAGAAAATCTTTGTCTTAATGAAAAAAGTTTCGTGCAGACCGTTAACTTTCGTGTCTGAAGTTTCCAATTATAGTAGAGGGATATTTATTTTCGGAAAAATACGAAGTTCTTACTCTCTGTTGTCCATATATAGTGAGGGGATCTTTGTCTTAACGAAAAAAGTTTCGCGTAAACCATTAAGTTTCGTACCGGAAATGTCCAATAATAGTGAAGGTAAAATAAATTACCATGAATTTCTTAAAACACCCCGCCAAAGGGTATGGTAAGTTTCCAATTATAGTAGAAGGGTTTTTGAAAATGTTCAGTGAAACACCCCCACAACGAGATGAAAACTTTCCAATATAAGTAGAGGATATTTTCAAGAACTTACGAAAAACACCCCCCCCACAAACGGGCAAGCAAATGTCCATATATAGTGAACGGAAAAGGAGATAACAGATAATGAGTTACAAACAAGTGTACCCGCCTTAGCGGGCAGAAAAACAAAACGTAAAGCAGAAAAACATAAGGAGGTATTCAGATTGACGCAATTTACGTTTTATGAGATTTACAAAGACGTTATGGAAATGCTGGACGACGATGCGACGCGTGGACAGTTTATGAAAGCGATCTGCAAGTTTATGTTCGAAGAAGAGCCGGTAAAACCGCCGAAAGGAAACAAGTCGGAATACTTTTGGGAGAACATTATCGACGTGATGATGGAAAGCAAGGAAGCCGAAAAGAACGGGAAACGCCCCAAAAGGCTTAACATGAAGATGAAACACTTCACCTTCCAATGCCGCTTACTACAAGGCAATCCTGCTGATGACGGACGAAGAGATATGGCAATATATAAAGGCAATCTACGGTTATATGGTAGACGGTGTTGAACCTACGGATCTGAGCAATAACGTTGCGCTCTACTTCAATCTTGCCAAAAGGAAACTCGACATAAGCAAGACGAGAAGTGTTGTCGGAAAACATGGAGGTAAACTACGGAAACAAACTGCTGCAATTACACTGGAACAGTTTTTGTCAGTAAATCCGCACATCAGGAACAATCTCTACGGCAATGCGGTTGAACTTGTAAAAGACAAAGATTTCTCTGTACTTTCGGACAAGTTAAAAGCAAGTTCCAAGTGGGCAAACGAACCAAGTCTTTACAAGATACTGTCGCACTACGACGAGATTATATCGTCATAACGGAAAGCAAAAGCCCGAAAAATAAATTGGAAAACGGGTACATTTTACAAGCAGGATAAGGTTTTTGCAATCTATTTCAAAAACGGGCTTTGGAACAAGTCGGAAACCGACTTTTCCATGAGGCGAAACAAAGATAAAAAAATAGAAAGGAAACATAAAAAAATCATAGTATCTACACTCCGGTTCTGAAAAAGAGCTTGACTTTCCGAAGCAAATACCGTAAAATAATAGCGTCGTATATATACGATAATATATTCTAAGGAGATTTGCTATGAACAAAGACGAAGTTTTAAGAAAAGCGGAAAACGGCGAAGGCTTGACGGTTGAAGAAATCAAGTTGTATCAAAGCATCGTAAAACCTGTAAAACACGTTTACGGCATGTATGGTACGCTTGCGAAAATCTATCTTGAAGAGCATAACGTCGGGAAGATGTGGGCATTAGCCGGCGACCTCCCCGCCTATCTGCATGGGATAGATAAACAGGCGGAAGAGCTTTATTCGGTCATGTACGAGAAATTGTCCAGAGACGAACAGTATAAGCGGACGGGAAATTATATCGAGGACGTCAGACGGATAAACGAAATGCAAAGCCGTATCGAAGAAGAAATCTTGAATGAAATCGTCTATGTATAAGGAGCAGGCGCTATGGAACGGAAAGAAGATACTGCAAGGCGCATAACCCGCAGGAAGTATGAAGAAAAGCACAAGGAACGAAGAAAAGAAATAAACGGGAGCTTCGGCACGATGATGCCGAGAGCATTATGTGATGAGATAAACGAATTTCTTCGGGTGAACAACATAACGAAAGTTAGGTTAATCGTGGAAGGATACGAAGCGTTAAAGCAGAAGGTGAACAGCGTAACGCAGGAAAAGTAGTTCTTCCCCTTCTTTGCGTGTTTGCGTAATAAAATCCAAAGGAGATTCGATTACGGAAAACACGATGAAAGAAACAGTATATGATAAGAAAATCGGCAATACGGTTTATACCGTTGTTTTAAGACCCAGCGAAACGGCGAAAAACAGCATCTTCGACCTGACGAAAAAGATGATAGAATCGGGCGTCGAAGATATGCTGTCCGCTAAACACGACGAACTTGCAGAGTGTTCTTATAAGGAGTAATCTATGAGAACACGAAATAACAATAATCAGGACAAAATCACGGCGTTATACTGTCGTTTAAGCCGTGACGACGAACAGGAAGGTGACAGCAACAGCATCGTACATCAAAAAGAAATATTGAGCAAATATGCAAAAGAACACGGTTTCCGCAATCTTGAAACGTTTGTGGACGACGGATATTCGGGTACGAACTTCAATCGCCCCGACTTTCAGCGTTTAATGCGTAAAGTCGACGCCGGCGAGGTCGGTACAATTATTGTCAAGGATATGTCGAGGCTCGGCAGGGATTATCTGAAAGTCGGCGTGTATACCGAGATAACCTTTCCCGAAGCGGGCGTAAGATTTATCGCGGTCAATGACGGCGTGGACAGTGAAAGTCAGGTAGACAACGATTTTACCCCATTCCGTAACATCATCAACGAGTGGTACGCAAAGGACACAAGCAAGAAGATCCGCGCGGTATTCCGTTCCAAAGGCAATTCGGGAAAACACCTGTGTACTGTTCCGCCTTTCGGTTATCTGAAAAGCCCCGACGACAAGGAACAATGGATCATCGATGAAGAAGCGGCAAAAACGGTAAAAGAGATTTTCGCTCTCTGTATGCAGGGGTTCGGTCCGACGCATATTGCACGGATTCTCAACGAAAGAAAAGTTGAAACGCCAATCTGCCATTACGACAGACTCGGCATTAAGCACCCGGCAACATCACCCATGCCTGAATTATGGTGCTCGGATACGATAAAACGAATCCTGAGCAATCCGCACTATACGGGCTGTACCGTAAACTTCCGGACGACAAAGAAGTCCTATAAGTGTAAGAAGAAGGTATGGAACGATCCGTCTAAATGGGTTACCTTCGAGAATACGCAGGAAGCGATCATCGACAAACAGACGTATGATACCGTACAGAAAATACGCGAAGGCAGACGAAGACCGACGCCGATGGGCGAGATGAACGTGTTTTCGGGAATGGTTTACTGTGCGGACTGCGGAAAGAAAATGTATCTCTGCCGCTCATCTACTATGAAGCAAAAGGAATATTTTAACTGCTCGTCCTACCGCAAGCAGAAGAAATCGACCTGCACTTCGCATCAGATAACCGTAGAAGCCATTGAAGAAATCGTTCTGAGTTACTTAAAAAGAGTTTCCGACTTTGTCATCGATCATGAAGGAGACTTTGTCGATATTGCCATCCAACACTCCCGATTGCTGTCAAGAAAGGAAGTTGCGAAGAAGGCAAGACAAGTATCCGAAGCCGAAAACAGAATAAAGGCTCTGAACAAGATCATTCAAAGCCTTTATGAAGATAAGGTTATGGGCAAGATAACGGAAGAACGGTTTGCTTTGATGTCCGAGGCATATGAGCAGGAGCAACGGCAACTGAAAGAAACGGTTGAAAACAGTCAAAGCGAAATCGACCGATACGACGAGATAAATGATAACATCAATAATTTCGTTTCTCTTGTGGTCAAAACGGGCAGAATCAAGAAACTAACGCCCGAAATCGTCAGACTGCTGATCGATAAAGTCATCGTTTCGGAAAAGGTAAAAACGGAAGACGGCTATAAAAGAACGGTAACGATATGTCTAACGCACGTCGGAGAGATAGATTTACCGTAAAAAGGCAAGAAAACAGGCGCAAGCTATTCGCCTGCGCCTGTTTTCCCTAATGGTAACACCCTTATCAAGTATCGTTTTGATTAAGGTGGTGCCGCTGGTCGGACTCGAACCGACACGGTATCACTACCACAGGATTTTGAGTCCAGCGCGTCTGCCAATTTCACCACAGCGGCAAAAAATTTTGGAGGTGCCACCCGGATTTGAACCGGGGAATACAGGTTTTGCAGACCTGGGCCTTACCGCTTGGCTATGGCACCGCCTTAATTTTTTGTAAAAAAAATGGAGCGGGAAACGAGATTCGAACTCGCGACATTTGCCTTGGCAAGGCAACGCTCTACCACTGAGCCATTCCCGCATCCTATCAAAAGTTTTTGGTGGGAACAACAGGGCTCGAACCTGTGACCCCCTGCTTGTAAGGCAGATGCTCTCCCAACTGAGCTATGCTCCCAAAACGCTTTCGTTCAAGTGCCCATATAATATAACAGATAAATAAAAAATTTGCAACTGTTTTTTCGTTGTTTTTCAAAAATTTTTCAAAAAAATTTCAATTATTTTATTTGACGTAAAAAACGTAGTTTTCATAACCGTTTTTAACGAATATTTTGCCGTTTAAACGGTAAAGCGCGTCAGTTTTTGCAAAAGAAAGTTTGAGCAATACGGAAGAAAGCTGCATCTCGTTCGCGCCGAAAGCCTTACTTAATTTTTCGTCGCCGTATTTTCCGTCGCCCAGCACGAAGTGCCCTAAATACGCAAGATGAGCTCTTATCTGATGAGTTCTGCCCGTGTGAAGAACAACGGCAAGTTCGCTCGTATCTTCGTCTTTTTTAACGACGTAATATTCGGTCGTTATTTTTTTTGATTGCTCGGAAGTCTTTTTTGCCGTCACTTTGACGAAAGCGTCGTCTTTATCTTTCGTAAGATAAGCGTTTTCTATCGCGTGAGCCGAAGGCATACTTCCGTAAACCTTCGCGCTGTAAACTTTTGTAAGTTCCTTTTTCTTAAAAGCCGACAAAACGCTTTCGTAAGCGGTTTCGTTGAGAGCGAATAACATAAGCCCGTCGGTGTTGCGGTCGAGCCTGTGACAAAAATAAACGCCGCCGAAATCGTCGTTTATAAGCTTAAACAGCGCTTCGCTCGTAACGGACTTGCGTTTATCGACGATAATTACGTCTTCGTCACGATAAACGACATCATAACGTGCGCGTTCTTCGCCGTCATAATATACGTTGATAACGTCGCCTTTTTCGACGAAAACGTCTGACGACACTCTTTTACCGTTGATCTTTATATCTTTTTTACGCAAAAGCTTGCAAAAAACGGAATAAGAAAGCCCGCCTTCGTAGCTGTCAAGCAGAAAGCGGGAAAGCTTTATTCTGTTTTCGGCAATCAACGTTTTCATTTAAGCGCTTTCAATATTTCGTCTACGGTCAAGCCGTTACGTAAAAGCTGGCTGTTTACGGAAGCGTGTTCGACGAACGCGTCGCCTACGCCCATAACCGTCACGTCGG